>JAJBAW010000006.1 GCA_020532545.1 Candidatus Cloacimonadota bacterium
CAGCTTAAATACAAAAAAAAGCGTGCCAGATTCAGCTATTGTGAAATTCTGGCACACATATGGTACACTTAATGACAGAGATTAAAAACAAAGGCTTTTCGTCAACAGAAATGATGCGATATCAGATTTTTCATCCTGCGCACAAACCAGCATTCTTGGGTCCTCCTTTCTCATTTGAGCCACTTGATCACATGTCTATCCACCCTTAATCAAGCGTTAATAATTAACGCTTGATTAAGGGTGGATAAAGACATGATCGATGCCCTGGAAAGAGGGAGAAAGGATCAAGTACAATATAGGATTTGCTATCTAACGACACAATCTAACGAGACAGGATTGTAGGAAGGATGCCTCGCCCACTTTTTAGACTATTGAATCAGCTAAGTTATTGGAAAATAATTGAAACTTGTTGAACAGTCTCCCTTACATAAGACTGTTCAATTCCACTAATAATCTTATCTATATCATTAATCTCATTAGAGAAAAGCCTTCCCCCTGATTAGAGAAGGAAGGCTCAAAACATCAATAAAAACCAGGCGATACTCCTAACAGGAATACGACATAGAGCAGAGTAAAGGCTATATTCGCTCCGAACCCTATCAAAGCCCATTTGCCAGCCTGTTTGGATTTGTAGGGCATGCTGTCCTTCCAAACCAGGTAAAGAATCAAGCCCGCGATGGGCGCAAGGAAGCACACCAAAGTCAGCAATCCGCCCAGCTCTCCGTCTTCTTCTACGCGAATTACTCTTTGATTGAGCTGCGTGGATACTCCACAATGGATACAAATAATGGCATTGTCATCGATCTCTTTGCCGCAATTTTTGCAAAACATCTCGTTCTCCTTATATAGAGCTTTTATTATGAATCAGTTAGTCCGTCTCTCTGCTTGGCCTGAGGCCGGGAATATTGAACCACGAAAGTCCGAATATTCTATGTAGATCTGAGTAGAGCTTTTTCAGCAAAATATAGACCATCAGAGGGAAAACAATGATAATCAAGCGGTTATAGCCCATGGCCCCACGCAGATCCCCTTGCAGGAAGGCGGCAAAAGCTCTGGTCATGCCACAACCGGGGCAGGATTTGTGGGTAATGGCTTTGTAAATGCAGAGATTATGGCCATGGCCAATGCTTTCTGCCGGAATGGCAATCAAGCATACCGCAAGTACCAAGATCCCCGCCCAGAAGAGCAAAAAGAGCAAAAGCTCCCTATTGTTTGTAGAGCGGATATCCTTGTGCATCGGTATAACTGCCTGTAATGATGGTGATTAGATCTATCAGTGCCCAGATGCCACAGCCACCGCCAGTCAAAAGCTGCACCACACCTATGCCCGTGTGACCGGTATAAAAGCGATGAATGCCAAAGCCACCTAAAAAGATGCACAATAAAAGCGTGGTAAGCCAATCTTTTTGTTCGAAATTTATGCGTTCCTGCTGCATAGCAGATTGCGGTTGAAAGGAAGAAGGCAAGGCAGAGCCACAACCGGTACAGACTATAGCAGTTCCGACTACGCTGTTGCCACAATTTGCGCAAAACTTTCTGTGGATTCTGGGACTCGCTCCACATTTCATACAAGCCACTGCATTGGCATCTACCGGACTGCCACAATTCGTACAATACATTCAGGTCTCCTTATTTTGCCGGACTATTGGAGCAAAGTTCTCTGATCTTTACTGATTCTTTTTGCTCTCGCAATTCACTAATGAAAGCTTTGCCCGAATGTCAAGCATTTTCTTCATTTTGTGGTTCATCAGGGTGAAAGTCGGATGCCACAAAACGATTTTGTGCTTGACAAATTTAACGACTTATTAGCCTGCTTTTGTTTAAGCATCAAGGAGTTAAAAAATGAAGATATCAAAATCGATCAAACTGGAACGCAGCATGCGGTATGTATTCATCGCGCTATCGGCAATTGCGGTAATCTACAATCTGTTTACCCGCCAATGGGAAGTACTTTTATCAGCCATATTCACCCTCATTCTGTTTATCCTGCCTTCGCTTTTGGCGAAGCGTTCGAAGATCAAGATTCCGGCGGCATTTCAGATTATAGTCCTGCTCTTCATTTTTGCTTCCATGTATCTGGGCGAAATCCATGGCTATTTTTACCGCTATGCCTGGTGGGACACCATGCTGCACGCAAACTCCGCCATCATGCTGGCCTACATCGGCTTCCTTTTGATCTTTACTCTGAATAGGGACAAGCGCATGCATGTGCATCTCAGCCCTTTTTTCATGGCTTTATTCAGCTTCTGCTTTGCCTTGGCTGTGGGCAGTATGTGGGAAATCTTTGAATTTGGCGCGGATGTCATCTTTGGCGCAAATATGCAAAAAGCCAGAGGTTTGGAAGAGATTTATGGCGTATTTGATACGCGCCTGGGAGTGATAGACACCATGCGGGATCTCATTGTGGACGCCATCGGTGCCTTGATCGTATCTGTGACCGGCTACATCCACATGACTCTTCGCAAGGATGCAAATTCAGCATTTTGGGCTATGCAAAAGGAGTTCGTCGAAACTAACCCCGATCTATTCGACAAATAAGACAGCAAGCTGGCTACCGACTGTCAAAGCGCTGTTCAGCTCTGCATCTAAGATTTGCTTTTTAGAGCTCTTTCGATATCATATCTTATAGATAGACATTAGAGGTGTAAAATGCAATTACAGATAGGAATAGATGGTATGCACTGCGCTTCTTGCAGTGCCAATGTAGAAAAAAGTGTTTCCGGCCTCCCTGGAGTCTCCAAGGTGCACGTGAATCTGGCTTTGGAAGAAGCCATGGTGGAATTTGACGACGGCAAGCTGGATCAGGAAGAGATCTTTGAGAGTATCACAGCCTTGGGCTTCAAGGTGCGTGAGACCTTGCATCTGGGTGAAGATGAGCAGATTGCGAAGATGCACATTGCCCGCAAGCGCATGAATTTTAGCTGGATTATCACCGCCATCGTCATGGTTTTGATGCTCCCGCATATGCTGCCCCACGCGGTTTTTGGGGGACAGATATTTGGGCATCAGATCGATGCCTGGCTGATGTTTAGCCTCTCGCTGGTGGCCATGCTCTTTCCAGCCCGTGAGGTCTATACCTCTGCCTGGAAATCTCTGCGTGCCCGGGCGGCGAATATGGAAGTACTGATCGCTATGGGCACCATCGCCTCGATCGTGGTTACCCCGCTTTCGTTGGTGGTGGAAGGCATCCTCGCCCATCAATTTGCCGGCATCGCCGCCATGATTATCTCCTTTTACCTCACCGGACGCTATCTGGAAAGCAAAGCCCGGGGCAAAGCCAGCGAAGCCTTACGCAAATTAGTCTCTCTGGGTGCCAAAACCGCTCTGCTGCTGGTAGATGGCGAAGAAGTGGAGACGCCTGTTCACCGGATCAAAAGCGGCGATATCTTCATCGTAAAACCAGGTACCAAAGTACCCACCGACGGCGTGATCGTAAGCGGCACCAGCTCTTTGGACGAATCCATTGCCACCGGAGAATCCCTGCCCGTCACTCGCTCTGCAGGTGAAAATGTCTTGGGCGCCACCATCAATCTGGAAGGCTATTTTCAGGCCAAAGCCACCAAAGTAGGCAGCGAAACCTTTTTGGCCCAGGTAATCAAGATGGTAAGCGATGCCCAACACTCCAAGGTGCCCATCCAGCTTTTAGCGGATAAAGTCATCGCGATCTTTGTGCCCGTAGTCATAGTTCTGGCCTTTGTGGTCTTCTTCTCCTGGCTGATCTTTCCTGGCTTTATGGCTGCAGTGGCGGCTTTTATCACCACTTTCATTCCGCTTTCTTTGCCCGCTGAGGGATTGGCCGCTGCACTGATGGCCACGATCGCCACTTTGGTGATTGCCTGTCCCTGCGCACTTGGTTTGGCCACGCCCACCGCTTTGATGGTAGGCTCTGGCATAGGAGCCACAAATGGCATCCTGATCCGCAGTGGAGAAGCCTTGCAACGCATGAAAGACGTGGATACCATACTTTTCGACAAAACCGGAACCCTCACCCATGGCAAACCGGAACTGATCAAGATCCAGAGCCTGAAAGGCACGGATGCTGAGAACCTCAGCCTGGCGCACAGTCTGGAATCGCTCAGCGAACACCCTCTGGCTCTTGCCATCAAAAACGCCGCTCAGAAGCGCGGAATCCAGGCCTTGCCCACCGCAGAATTTCAGTCCAGTACCGGACGTGGCATCAGCGCTACTATCGAGGGGAAAAAGTATATGATGGGCAGCCTGAACTGGATGACTGAACAGGGTTTAACAGCGCCAGACCAGCCTGCAGATCAGGATCTGGCCTATGCCGGCAAGATATATCTGGCTGATAGCACTGGAGTTCTGGCCGCGTTCTATGTGGCCGATACCATCAAAGCAGAAGCTTTTGAGATCGTGCAAACCTTATCCAAACAAGGGCTCAAACTCATTATGATGAGCGGCGATAATCAAGAAACCGCAGAGGCTATTGCCAAAAGCTGTGGCATCACCGAGGTAATGGCCAGTGTGCTCCCGGGTGAAAAAGCGCAAAAAGTCAAGGACTTACAGACCCAGGGACGAGTAGTGGCCATGATCGGAGACGGGATCAACGATGCTCCCGCTCTCAAACAAGCAGATATCGGCATCGCCATGGGCATGGGCACAGATATCGCCATCGAAGCCGCTGATATCACCATTTTAAGAGGAGATCTGAAGCTCATCCCTCTGGCCCTCAGGCTCTCGAAACAGACCTTTGCCAAGATTCGGCAAAACCTGTTTTGGGCCTTCTTTTACAACCTCGTTGCCATACCTCTGGCAGCGTTTGGGGTGCTGCATCCCGTGATCGCAGAGATGGCCATGGCGCTCAGCTCCGTCACGGTGGTTACCAATGCCAATCTGCTGAGGCGCAAGTTTTAGAGTGTTGAGGGAATCTCTCACAGATCAAGGTAGGATTCGATGCGTCTCGCGTCGAACAAGGCCGAAGGTCTTGATAAAAAGGCTACAGGTCTGCTAATAAGGGAGCAGGTTCCGTGCTCTGCAGGCGAGACGCCTGCTATCCAGCAACGCCTCCCGCACTATCCCTCATACTCTTTATCCGTGTCAATCTGTGTGATCTGTGAGATCTGTGTGAGACACTTTACACAAGTGCTATAGCTAACGCACGCACCGTCTGAAGACAGCGTTACCCACACAAAAGGAAAGGGCGTGATCACTCACGCCCTTTTTCATTAGCTATTTATTTATAAGAGGCCATCGCGTTTCAGCAAGGCATCGGCATCCAGGGCTCGTCCCCTAAAGGCTTCAAAGAGCTCATCAGGAGCGAAGGCATTACCTCTGGAGAGGATGAACTTTCGGAAGTTCTGCGCAGTTTCCTGATCGAAAATCCCGTGTTCTTTAAAGGCACTCCAGGCATCGGCATCCAAGGCTTCCGCCCATTTATAGGAGTAATATCCCGCAGCATAGCCTCCGGCAAAGATATGCGCAAAAGCGCAGGAGCTATTCGTGCCGGGAACAGGCGGGAGCAGCGTGAAACGTTCATTGGATTTCTTTTCAAAGGCATCCACATCCTCGATTTTGGCGGGATCCGCAAGATGCCAGTCAAAATCCAGATTGGCATAGCGCAATTGGCCGATATTGCCGGTGCCAGCATTGAAGTTCTTGGCTGCGATCACTTTGTCCAGCAGCTCTTTGGGCAGAGGCTCACCGGTCTGGTAATGGCGGGCAAAAAGATTCAGCGCTTCTTCTTCCAAGAGCCAGTTTTCCATGATCTGGCTGGGCAATTCCACAAAATCCCAGAGCACGGATGTGCCTGACAAAGCATGATAATAGCCATCTGCCAATAAGGAATGCAGGGCATGACCAAATTCGTGGAACACAGTCCTGGCTTCATCCATGCGCAGCAGCGAAGGGGTCTTGTCTGTGGAAGGAGTAAGGCTGCCCACTATCATCACTTGCGGTCTCCACATGCCATCGGCATACATGCCCTGGCCGTGCAGAGAGGTCTTCCAGGCGCCACCGCGTTTGGTATCGCGAGGGAAAAGATCGATGTAAAGCAGGCCCAGGTAGCTGCCATCGCCATCATGGGCTTCCCAGGTGGTCACATCTTCATGATACACAGGCACATCGTGCACCTGTTTCATGGTGATGCCATAGATCTTATTGACTACAGTAAAGAGGCCGTTGATCACGTCTTCCACCTTGAACCAGGGTCTGAGCTCTTCCGGATCAAAGTCAAAAAGCTTTTCTTTGAGTTTGTTGCTATAATAGCCCCAATCCCAGCTCTGTAGCTCATTGATGCCATCCATTTCCTGGGCCAGTTTGGCCACGGCATCGCGCTCAGCCTGGGCGGCAGGATAGGCTACTTCATAGATGCGGTCCAAAAAGTCCCGGGCGATCGGAACCGAGCCGGCCATGCGATCTTCCAGGACATACTCTGCGTGATTGGCATAGCCCAAAAGCAGAGCCCGCTCTTTTCTGAGTTCCAGGGTGCGTTTGATCAAATCCTGGTTGTCCCATTCGTCTTTGAAAGCGCGGGAAGAATAGGCTGTGGAGATCTTCTTGCGAGTCTCCCTGTTTTTGCAATAGGTGAGCAGCGGGGTCACACTGGAAGGTTGCAAACTGAAGCTCCAGCCGCTTTCCTTGCCCTTTCTTTTGGCCAGAAACGCTGCCGCTTCCAAAGCGCCTTCCGGGATGCCTTCCACGTCTTTGGGGTCTGTGGTGTACAGCTCAAAGGAGTTTGTGGCATTCAGCACGTTGTCGCTAAAGCGGGGAGAAAGCTGAGCGCTTTCCATGGCGATTTCGGTAAAGCGTTTCTTGTCTTCAGCTTTCAACATGGCACCGCCACGGATGAAGCTCTTATATTTGCGTTCGATCAGGCGATAGCGTTCGGCTTTCTTGAGTGCATCTTTATCGCTGAAGTCTTTGGGAACCGTGGGTTTGGGCTTGCCCTGTACTTCGGCTTCATATACCGCTTTCACCCGTTCAAAGATCTTGGGATCGGTGGCAATGCTGGAGCCAAATTCTGCCAGCATGGACGAGATTTTCGGCGCCAAAGCCTTAAATTCGGCATCGGAATGGGCGCTTAAGAGATTAAAGTACACTGTGGTAGCATAGTCCAGTTCCACGCCGTCGTTATCCAGCGGCAGGATGGTGTTTTCGAAAGTGGGGGCTGCGGGGTTGTTTTTCAGTGCCTCTACCTCCGCTCTTGCAATCTTCAGCCCTTCTTCAATGGCTGGCATGAAGTGTTCCAGTTTGATTTCATCAAAGGGAATAGCCTTCAGACGATGGGTGTTCTCTTTGCGTAATAAGGGGTTAACTTGCATTTCCTCTCCTTTATTCTGTTAATATTAGTTTACAGACAAGATATATCAATACAGCTTTTTAGTCAATAATTATCCTCACTTGGGCTGTTCATTTTGCTTATTCTGCCTCTTTTTTGATGAGTTCTGCCAGGATTGCTCTGGCGTGAGACTTCGCTCCTTCTCCCTGTTCGGCGACTGGCCCTACGCAGGATGGGCAGCCTGCTTCACAGGCGCAGTGGTCGATCTGCTCCAGTGCGGCTTGAAAGAGCTGATCCTGGATCTCATAGAGTTTCTTGCACAGGCCGATGCCTCCGGGGACTTTGTCGTAAAGTGCGATTACCGGATCGCCATTGGCGAGCTTTGATTCCGGTTCAAAATGCAGCCCCAGATCCCCGGGATCGCACATCACAAAGAAGCCGGCCAGATTGCTGAGCAGATAGGCCAGGCCCGAAAGCCCGCTTTGGATGCGCACCTGCTGTTCGGCCAGATGGTGGCAGCGGGGACAGAGAGTGATGAGATTCTCCGGCTGATTGGCTTCCTGGCTGGAGCCAAACTTCCTGAAAGGAATGCGGTGATGCACATCCCAAGCCCGGTCATCCTCAGGGGCCTGACAATTGACACAACGGTAGTTATCCCGTCGGCGAATCTCCTGGCTAATGCGCTTCCAGTCTTTACCATAATCATTCACATCGCTATTCCAGAGCCCCTGCTCACGGATCTTCTCGATCATGGGATGAGAAAAAGAGAGCCACCAGGCCATGGTATCCAGCTCCTGCATAGGCAGATCCAGTTCCTGAATGCCCAAAACTTCCATGCTGCCAAACTTGATCTTCTTAAATCCTGTGATCTGGCACTGCACCAGCACCCTGCCAAAATGCTTCTTACCCCAGTGATATTCATGGATGCGCCTGAGCTTGGTAAGGATCAGATCCGTCTCCCGCAGGGCTTGAGTGTAATAATCCGCCTGAATCTCCTGAAGCAGCACCAGTTTCTTCTCCAGATCGAGCTCTTTCACGATCCAGGTCTCCCCCAAATGCAGGTAGATGGCATTGGGATGGGTCATCCACAAGGCGCTTGCCTCATCCACGTAGCCAATGCACTCACCTTCTGCCATGATGGGGAACTGATTGGAGGCATTGCGCAGAGACACTTCCGCCGCAGGATATTCACCCACGATGCCCAGGTATTTGCTGCCCGCTTTGCGAATGCGGCCTTCATCCAGCAAAACCTGCAGATAGCCGGAGAGTTCGATAAAGCTCATGTTGCCAAAGTCTTCGCCTTCCTTCAATGAAAGCTCGCTGATGGCGCAGAGCAGCTCCTGAAGCAAAATCTCAGTATTGTTCGGATCAATCAAGGCCTGTTCGGGATTGTTTCCCCAGAGGTATTCAGGATGCTGGCAGATGTACTGATCCAGGGGATTGCTGGCTGCTACCAATATGGACAAAGCGGTATTAGCCTTGCGTCCGGCCCGGCCAGCCTCTTGCCGCACAGAGGATATCGTTCCGGGATAAGAGTTGATCAGCGCCACATCCAGGCCGCCGATATCGATGCCGAGTTCCAGAGCATTGGTACTGATGATCAGCTTTAGCTGGCCCTCACGGAGTTTCTTTTCGATCTCGCGCCGATCTTGAGCCAGATAGCCGCTGCGATAGGAGGCGATTTTGTCCCGAAACTGCTTCGGAGTATGCAAAAGCAGCATTTCCACACTGCGCCGCGAAGCGCTGAACAGAATGCTCTGCAGAGGGTAGTGGAGCAGCATTTTGGCCAGAGCCCCGCTTTCTGCACTGCTACTGCGCCGGATCCCCAAATTCCTGTTTTCCAGCGGAGGATTGATGATAAGGTTGATCCTTTTGCCCATCGGTGAGCCGTCACTATCGATCAGAATCACCTCTTCGCCAATTAGTTCCTGCGCCAGCTCCTGAGCATTGGCCAGAGTAGCTGAAGTGCAGATGAATACAGGCTTCTGCTGATAGAGCCGGCAGATGCGCTTCAGCCTGCGGATCACATTGGCAAAGTGCGAACCAAAGACCCCGCGATAGTAGTGAACTTCATCTATCACCACGTATTGCAGGCGGGCAAAGAATGTCATCCAGAGGCTGTGATTGGGGAGTATGCCCACATGCAGCATATCGGGATTGCTGAAGACGATATTGGCCTGTTTGCGGATGCGGCTTCTGTCCTGAGCAGGGGTATCGCCATCATAGATTGCGTTGTAGATTTTCTCCCCATTTTTGGCAGTCAGAGCGGCGCAGAGTTCGGTCATTTTCTGCGTTTGATCCTGAGCCAAAGCCTTGGTGGGATAGAGCAAAAGTACCCGGGCTTTGGGGTCCAGGATGAGGCTGTTCAAAATGGGCAATTGATAGCATAGACTCTTACCACTGGCCACACCGCTGCTGATCACAACATTTTCTCTTTGCAAAATACACCTGATAGCCTCGGCCTGATGTGAATAAAGCTGGGAAATGCCCTGATCTTTCAAAACATCAATCAAGAGTGGATTTAGTAGAGCCGGAAAGTCCGCATACACAGGCTCTCGCGCTGGTGCGATATTGGTGGATACGATGGTCTCGCGATGCCTTTTATCGCGCTGCAGACGCTCTACAAAATCATTGATAGCTTGCATTTAGGGCAGGACTATCTGCCGGAATGTATGTTGCTTGCCATCCTGCTTTAGCCTTAGAATATAGATGCCGGGAATCAATCTAAGCTGGGCGGAATTAAAATCTTTGATTCCCTCGTATGAGGCTATCTTCTGCCCCTTGAGGTTATAGATCTTCAGGTCAAAATATGCCTGACTTTTCAGCGAAAAATCCCCTTGAGCCGGGTTTGGATAAGGTCTCAATGCCGAAGGAACTTGATCTTGAACGTCCAGATGTCCCCCGATGCCATGCACTTTGATGTCATCTACAAACAAGGCAAAAGCATCCAAAGACACTGCATTTAAAGCCAGATAGACATCTTGTCCCGCATAAGCGCCCAGGTCAAACTCGTAATCTGTCCAACTGGCGGGGAGGCTGAGCCAATTCTCTGCGTGCAACAGACTGAAAGACTGAGGATTGCTATCGCTCACAGAGATCAAGACCCGCAAACGCTCCAAACCATAAGCTGCAGTAAAGCTGCGAGCTGTAAATTCGAGCGTGCCGGAATTCCCCAGATGCAGATTTGGGAAAATCAGCCAGTCGTTATTAGGAGGGGTCATGGCGCTGGAAGACATCAGCAGCTTGGCCCCCGTAGGCACAGAAATATCCGCGAGAGGAGGAGTGGTCTGCAAGGGGGCAAAGACCAGCCAGCCCAAGACATTACCCTCAGAGGGGAAGTCCAGATTATCCCAGCTCCAGGTAGGCGAGCCATCCAGATCCAGATTTTGAAAGCCGGGAATCTGCTGCGTGAAAGAAGGGCAATTCTCAAAACTCTCAAACAGGATGATCTCCGAGCCATCCAGCGGCACTGTGATGCTGAAAAAATTGGAGTGAGGAGAGAGCAGACCGCCCGGATAGCGAGCTTGCACGCTGTATATATAGGTCTGTCCGGCGTTTATGTTCGTGTCGTTATAGGCAGTGGAGGTAGTTTCAGAGATTATCTGGCTGTCTTTGTGCAGTAGATAGGCCTCAGGACTGCCTTCCACAGGCGCTTCCCAGAACAGCCGAACAGCTTGATCCGCATAATAGGCATAGAGATTTCGGGGAGCATCATCGTACTCCGTCCCGCCAAAATGCAGCCTGAGATTCGCCAGATATTGCTTGTAATTGATAGTGTCAGGCGGGTTTTCCGGGTCCGGATTGATGCTCATGCTCTGAAAGTTCAGTGCACGGATACCGGCCATTTCCCGGCAAAAGAAATCGTCGCTGGAAGAGCCACTACCATCGGTATTTTCATCCACAGCCAGGATCAGATTGCTGAGCCCATCATAGAGAAAACCTTGCTGCAAGGGGATGGTGAGCCAGCCGCTACCCGGCAGAGAATTGTCAAACCAATCCTGAGACAGACTGCCATTAAAGACCAGGCTCAGCTCGCCTGCAGGAACCCAATTCTGCATGAAATTCAGAGAGCTATGTCCCAGATAGATCTTCCAGTCCTTATTGCCCGCAAAAAAGAGATTGCTCTGCACGTTATATTGAAAGCCCAAATGCGTGATCTCACCAGCTATACCGATCTCCGAGGCATAAAAAAGCTGCTGGGTATAGCTGAAACGCGCCAGCGGCTCTATCGGCAGCCCTTGATGCAAGATATTGCCCGTGCCGATACTGACCATCTGCGCATTCAAAACGCATAAAGACATGAAAATGAGGGCAAGGACCAGACGGCGAATCATGGTTTCACCTCTTTCTGACAGGCTTTCTGCAGATTCATGGATTCCTCCGCGATATTATTCTTTTATGGTTATTTTCCAATATCTACAGTGCGGCTAAGAGGATTGAATCTGTCAAGCAAAAAAATGGGAGAATACCTGAAAGTTACTTTTTTGGTTGACAAAAAGGGAGGTGATTATAAAAAGAGTGGGAAGATGATTATCTTTTGGAAGTGTACGGTTTAGTAGTTCAGGATATATTCTGAATTACTACATGATGTTAATAACAGCTATAGTGCCTAAACACAAAATTGACAGAATAGTAACTAATATTGAGGTTTTGACATGAATCAAATAGACTTAATAGATTATTTAGCTATTACTTATGGTGATGTGCATGATATCACTCCGGTTCAAACTGGATTTCAGACTCATTACTCGCACCCTAGTGGCTCATTGATCCAAGGGAATTCTTTTGACTGGCTAAAGTCTATACCAGAGAACTCAGTCGATATGGTATTTGCTGACCCTCCATATAACATTAAAAAGGCATATTGGGATAACTTTGTTAGCCAGGAAGTGTATATTCAATGGTCTTTAAAGTGGATATCTGAATGCGCAAGAGTATTGAAGGAAACGGGATCGTTATATATATGTGGCTTCTCAGAAATACTTGCAGATCTAAAACACCCTGCAAGCAAACACTTCAAGCACTGTAGATGGCTAATCTGGTATTATAGAAACAAAGCAAACCTAGGAAACGACTGGGGTAGAGCACATGAAAGCATACTTCATTTCCGTCATAGCAACAAATTCACTATGAATATAGATTATGCGAGAATTCCATATAGCGCTCATACTTTGAGGTATCCAGAACACCCTCAAGCTATAACAAGTGCATATGGTAATGGAAAAAACCGTGATCGAGGAAAAGAATGGACACCACATCCTCTTGGCGCAAAACCTAAAGATGTGATTGAAATACCAACGACATGTAATGGAATGGGAGAAAAAACACCACATCCAACACAAAAACCAGAGGAATTATTACGTAAGCTTATCTTTGCCTCGACCAACAAATCCGACCTTGTATTAGATCCATTCTCAGGGTCAGGTACTACCCTAGTGGTAGCTGAGCAGCTAGGAAGAAGATGGATTGGTTGTGATCTTGATGCAGAGTATAATTCGTGGGCTATTCAAAGGATTGAGAAAGTCATCAGGAGAAGTGAACTCGACTGGGTTGAATTCGATAGAAACAACTATTTAAGAAGGGAATCAATAAGATGAATATCAAAAAATTACTATCCATTTCAACCGATAAAGGTAACTTTAAGACACTATACAACTTCATAGAATTCACACTTAAGTACCTTGATTTTATCAGCAATAATCTCCAGGCTAGGATTGTATCGCAAAATGAAACGCAATATCAGTTTTTCCAATATTCCAAAGAAGGCCATTTCAACATCACAAGACCGATTAACACTGAACTTATGTATGATTTAGCATCATTCGAGACTAATGTAAAGATATTTCAAGAGATATTGTCTAGCCTACCGAGCGATTCTCCCCATCCTCAAGCCCATAGAATGATTTTTAACAGGGCGGTTTACACTATTCAACAAAGTATTGGCGCTTCTCTTGACGCATTGTCCTCAAAAGAAACAAATCAAGCTAGAAAGATACATGGAGATTTATTCGAACGATTTGTGCGAATCCTTTTTCGGAGCATTGATATAAGCTGCGTTTCTGGTATTATTAACGTACCGATTAAGGACAGCGAAGAGCGAAAATTATTTGATACTAAGTACCAACATGATTTGATAATAACAAAGGATGAGAAAACTAAAATAATTGGGTCAGTTAAGACTTCAAGCAAGGATAGAATCGATAAAGTCTTCATGGATAAGTTTATGTATTGGAAGCTAACCGATACATACATACCTCACATTGCTGTTTTCTTGAATGACGTTCAAAGGAAAAAGACCAGTAAACCGAATCAGTACGGAGTTAGCTCAACTTTCTTGCCCGGACACTTCAAAGCATATGCATTGAAACTAACTCCCTTAGATGGCGTATATTACTGCGACATACGTCCAAACATGATAGATGATCCTTTTCTTGCATCTCAAATATCAACATTAGATAGATTATTCTTCAATGATGTATGGGTATTTTTGAGCGCCGAGAATCCAGGTGCTGAAGGCATTAAGATTAAACCACGTGATTAGGTTGTAGTATGGTTTATGCTAGTTATCTCTAAATTTAGCGAATAATCAAACAAAACATGGAAGCAGATGTGGCCGTTTCCAGCCTAATCTTTGAGAAAAGCAGATCGAGACCCCAGTCGAGCAACTGGATTCGCTTGTGTCTCATGTCGAGAAGTCAGCAGCACTTGAAAAATAAGCAGCTTTCAAATCCGTATTATCCAGGCACAATATCTGCAAAGCGAGAACGGGAAGCTATTTTAGACAAGTCCTGAATATGTGGGTTGTAGGGGTTTTGGGCGAAAACCCAAGTCCTGCATATGAATGATGATGATAGAACACAGATCGGGCGGTTCGTGTGAGTCTTTTTCATCCTACTTTTTTCATCCAACGGATAAACCAGCATTCTTGGGTTCTGGACTTTCTCATTTGAACCACTTGATCACATCTTTATCTACCCTTAATCAAGCGTTAATTGTTAACGCTTGATTAAGGGTAGATAAAGATGTGATTGATGCCTTCGGGAGAGGGAGAAAGGATCAAATGCATATTGTGCTCCAAGGCAACACTTTCTTGCACCACTATCTAACTTGACTGAAAACACATTTTCGCCAGCGGACCATGAAAGGCGTTGGAGTTCAATCCGGCTTCGATTATTTCAGTGTTAGCGTTAATAACAGGCCGGAATGGACTTCAACAGCCGTCGGCAAGGTTTTCCATTGCTATTGCCGCTTGAAGTCCAAAGTGCCGCTAAGATTATGGTAAATAGATAGTTATCTTAGGCACTTTGAACTCCAAGACTCACAGCTTCATGTAAGGGACACAGGAACATTTACTTTTACTTCGATGTAATCATCATCCATGGATAGTAGGAAGGATGCCTCGCCCACTTTTTAGACTATTGAATCAGCTAAGTTATTGGAAAATAATGTATATCCTGAACAGCATCTATCTTTCCCAAAAAAGTGCTTGACCAAATTAGCCAAGATTAAAAACATTGCGATATCTACTTTTTTTTACATAGCTGGTGAGTAAAATGACCGATATATTCTGCTCATAAGATATGTGAGACTGTTGCTTAGAACATAGCCCAAGCCATGAGACCCAAGAGATATTTAGAATACAGTGATAGAATAAATAACGAGATCCAAGGAGTCCACCATGAGAAAGTTACTCTTCATCCTCATCCCTTTACTGCTGGCGATAGGATTATCTGCGGTAGAGCTTGACCTTAGCGGAGAATACCGGGCCCGGGTAGCCAGGCGCGATGATGCCCTCCAAAACGATGAAACGCTCTTTGACAACCGGCTGAGCATTGCTCTTGATACCCAATTTCTTGAGAATCTAAAGCTTAGACTGGCCACAGAAATCAGTGATACTCAGTGGAGCAAGGATGGGCGTGGAGGTATCGGTCTTGGCAAATACATCCGCATCAGGGAAGCTTACCTGGATTACCTGATTCCCGGCATCGATAGCAGAGCACGAGCAGGCCAGCTTTATTGGAAAGATCAGATGAGTTTCATCATGGATGATAGCTTTCCCGGGGCCATGCTCAGTAATGACTTTGGGGAGCACTTCCATACCGAATTGATTTGGATGCACTTAAACGGAAACAAAGATTCAATCTATGATGAGGGCAATGCTTTTGTGCTTCACGCCAGGGCGGACAAGCATAGTCCGATCGGAGTTTATCTGTTCTATGGAAACTATCCAAAGCCGGATATCCAGAATATTACCCTTATGCCTTATGCCAGCTTCGGCATAGGTGTGCTGAGCCTGGATGCAGCCGCATACCTGGGTAAACAGAATAAGGGTATGGATGATCTTGCTCTGGGTTTGGCAGCCAAAGCAAAGCTGGATGTGAATGCCTTTGAACTGGGCCTGGACTTCCTGGCAGGCTCTGCAGACAGCCATACCACCATCAGCTCCAGGTATCAGAACGGCTTGTATATTAATGGAAATGGCAAATACCATGATGGGCTCAATCTGTATTGGGATAACTTTTTTAATAATGAAAACATAGATATCTTTTCCAGCACCGTGCTAAACACCAAAATCCCGCTTGGCCAAAATCTCAAGTTCTTTGCGGCAGCAGGTGCTCAGGTCCTTTTTGCCATGAATTCGGATTGGACATGGGGAAATTCTATTTTAAAAGTAACCGTAGGCTCGGAAGTGAATGCAGGATTCGAATGCACTGTGATCCCTGATCTTCTTCACATACAGGTCTATGGCGCTATTAGTGATGCTACTAAAGATGAGGTGTTTATTTTTGGTCAAGTGATTCCTGGAACTGAACTCAAAAACTACGCTGTGGGCAGCACTTTGCAGATAAGATTTTGACGCTCTGTCCTTGTGCGTCCTATCTTACTGGCTACAGTCGCTTTTTCAGAGCATATTGCGTGTGAGGCTTTGGCACTTAAAAAGCAAATTGAAGGCAGAAGCTGGCGATGACCACTGAGAGTGGCCAGTTATTTATGGTTTGGGCAAGGGTGAGGGGACAGAAGAGCTTTACAACAGAGCTGTGGCTGGAGGATACAGGCACCGCAGGTCCCGCCGCAAGGTAAAACTCTCATGGCACTTGACAGAATTGTCGTTATATTTATTATGTAAGTAAAACAAATAGGGAGCTTAAAGATAGTGAATCGCGTCATAGGCATCCATCAGTTCATGCCGGATAAGGTATGGAAATGGAAGTTATTAGAGCAGAAGATAGCCCAGGTCTTATCCTTGCACGATTATCAGGAGATTCGTCTGTCTGTTTTGCAGGATTATGCTGTGATCCACGAAGGCATCACCGCTCTCATGCAGCAGGATGAAGCCACTATTGCTGCCGAAGGTATCGTCAATCTTTCCCAGTCCAATGGCAATCTAAGTTTACTTACTTTGCGTCCTGAGGGAACCATCAGCGTCTTGCATCACACTGCGCAGATTATCAAGGACAACGAAGTTCACCGCTTTTATTATATCGGGCCCATGTTTCGCAAGGGCAAAGAGAATATCCCCACCGAATTTCATCAATTGGGCGTAGAGCTTTTGGGCAGTGAAAGTGTGATTTCCGAAAACGAGGTAATCTCCCTGGGCATCAAGATCTGTCAGCAATTGGGCCTCAAGGATGTGAGTCTGCAGCTCAATAGCTTTGGCTGTCAGGATTGCCGTGTGCAGTTTTTTGAAGACATGCGCGTGTATCTGAAAGAACATGAGACCGAGCTTTGTGCCGCCTGCTTCAAAAAGCTCTATACCAATCCCTTTACAGATGCAGACTGTGGCGATGCTGCCTGTGCGAAGGCGATCGCCGATGGACCCAAGATCATGGACTATCTGTGTCCGAATTGCAGCCGAAACTTTGCCAGAGTGAAAAAGATTCAGGCTAATTTAGCCCATCAATACACGATAAATCCCAAGCTGTTCAAGAATTATGCCTATTACAATGAAACTGTGTTTGACTTTGTAATCAAGAAAAACGGGATTGAGCAAGTGATCGGAGGCGGTGGACGTTACGACTATCTATCGCGGATGATTACAGGGAAAAACATCCCGGCCGTGGGCTTTTATCTGAATATGGACAGCATCTTTGAGACCATGGACCGGCGCGGGCTTTTTACCCCATTAGACAAGGACTTCAGCGTCTATATCGCTACCCAAAGCGAAGATCTGGAAATGATGCTCCTGCAGATCGCCCAGGAATTACACGAAAATGACATAAAAACTGTGCTGAGCACAGATAAACACAGCATCACCGAGGATGTAGCCCTGGCCGCCAAGGCACAGTGCGAAGTGATGCTGGTGATCCGGGATGAAAATGTGCGTGAAGGCAAGATCCTCATGCGCAATCTGAGCAAAGAACATCAGGATTACATCAAACTGGACGGAATCATAGACGCCATCCTCTTGGCTCGCAAATCTTTGAACAAAGAATAAAGGAGAATATCATGAAATCAATCGCAACTCACCTCGCACCTGCTGCCATCGGTCCTTATTCACAGGCAATTCTAATGAACGACACCCTTTTTATCAGCGGACAACTGGGCATCGACCCCGGCACCGGAAACATGGCTGAAGGCTTTGAAGCTCAAGCTAATCTGGTCTTTCAACACATCAGAGCCATCCTCGAAGCCGCAGGCATGGGCATGTCCCATGTGGTAAAAGCCAGCGTTTTTCTCAATGATATGAACGATTTTGGCCAATTAAACGAGATTTATGGCCGCCAATTCAGCGCTCCCTTTCCCGCCAGAGAAGCCATCCAGGTGGCCCGCCTGCCCAAAGATGGGCTGGTAGAAATCTCTGTGATCGCGATGAGGTAACCCCTTGAGCATCACTACCAAAGGCGGGGACAAAGGCCAGACTTCCTTGTACACCGGAGACAGGATTTCCAAGAGCGACCCCCGTGTGGAAGCATACGGCACCTTGGATGAGCTTGATGCCTTCATCGGCGAAGCCAAACACCATATAAGTGAATACCCAGAAGGCTACAAACAGCTTATCGAAATCCAAAACCGGCTGTACCGGGTGATGGGAGAGCTCGCCACACCAGATGGCTCATACCCCATACCTTTGTGCGAGAGCGAAGTAGAGGAGATCACGGCCAATATTCATCACTACGAAGAAAAGCTGAATCTCAAAGGCTTCGTGATCCCCGGAGCCTGTCTTGCCAGCGCCAGATTGGACATCTGCAGGACTGTAGCCAGAAGGGCTGAACGCAGAGTGACCGCCCTGGCTATGAATACCGAAGTATCCCCGTTTTTGCAGAAATACGTGAATCGGCTGTCTGACTTTTTTTTCATCCTGGCACGGCATATCGAAAACGAAAAAGGCGTCTTGACCTATAAGATAAAACCCCAGAAGGGCTGTGAATAGCTGAGGCTGCAGGCAAGGAAATATTGAACAATAAAAGGAGAAAACAATGTATAAAATAGTGTTATTGAGACACGGCGAAAGCGCCTGGAACAAAGCCAACCGCTTTACCGGCTGGACCGATGTGGACCTTTCTGAAAAGGGCATCATCGAAGCCAAAGAAGCCGGTAGAAGGCTCAAAGAGGCAGGCTTTACTTTTGATGAGGCCTACACTTCCGTGCTCAAACGAGGAATCCGCACTCTCTGGCTGGCCCTGGACGAGATGGATCTGATGCACATTCCCATCCGTCACGATTGGCGTTTGAACGAACGTCATTATGGAGCCTTGCAGGGTTTGAATAAAGCAGATACAGCCAAGAAATACGGCGAAGACCAAGTCCTGATCTGGCGTCGCAGCTTCGATGTACCGCCTCCTGCTCTTACCAAAGACGATGAACGATATCCGGGCAAAGACCCCCGTTATGCCAATCTGGAAGAAGCACAAATCCCCCTGGGGGAATCTCTGAAAGATACCGTGGCGCGCACCATGCCCTTCTGGAATGAAGTGATCATTCCCAGATTGGTGGCAGGACGCAAAATGGTGATCTCAGCCCATGGCAACAGCCTCAGAGCCATAGTGAAGAATCTGGATCACATCTCTGATGAAGATATCCTGAGCCTGAATATCCCCACCGGTATCCCCCTGATCTATGAATTCGATGCCGAGCTAAATGCAACCAAGAGCTACTATCTGGCGGATCCAGATGAAGTAAAAGCGGCGGCAAACAAGGTAGCAAACCAAGCCAAAGGCTGATGAGCCCCGCAAGCTATAAGATAAATTGGCAGCCTGTTTTTTTTTGACAGTCTGCCAATTTTTACTATTAGCATAGACAAGACCTCAAAGCACTGCGGATAAATGACCTAACAAGGCTTAACAGATAAAGACATAGGAAAGGGGAACAATGTATAAGATAGTATTACTCAGGCACGGTGAAAGCGCCTGGAACGATGCCAATCGCTTTACCGGCTGGAGCGATGTAGACCTTACTGCAAAAGGCATACAAGAAGCCAAAGAAGCCGGCAGAAGGCTGAAAGAAGCTGGCTTTAGCTTTGATGAAGCCTTCAGCTCCGTGCTCAAACGAGCCATCCGCACTCTCTGGCTGGTGCTGGATGAGATGGACCTGATGTACATCCCCATCCGCAAGGACTGGCATCTGAATGGCCGGCATTATGGCGCTCTGGAAGGCTTGAATAAAGCGGAAATGGCCGAGATATACGGCGAAGAGCAAGTTCTGGCCTGGCGACGTAGCTTTGATATCGCGCCTCCGCCTCTCACAAAAGACGATGAACGGTACCCGGGCCATGATCCCCGTTATGCCAATCTGGAAGAAAGCCAGATTCCGCTGGGAGAATCTCTGAAAGATACCATGGCGCGCACCCTGCCCTTCTGGAATGAAGTAATAATCCCCAGACTGGTGGCGGGACGCAGAATGGTGATCTCTGCCCATGGCAACTGCTTGCGCTCGATTGTGAAAAACCTGGACCAGATCTCTGATGATGACATCGCGGACCTTAATATCCCTACGGGCATCCCTCTGGTCTATGAATTTGATGCCGAATTGAAGGCGACAAAGCATTACTATCTAACTGATTAGCTCGGGATAAGCACAGCCGCGAGTAAGGCGCACAATCAAGTCCAAACTTGAACCGCCGTGTTTCAGGGTTTAAGCGCTGCCCTCTCCCATTTGATGTCGTGGAGATGACGTGGAGATAGCAGGAATAAATCCTCTTATCTCCACGTCATCTTCACGACAAGCTATCCGGCTGGATATCTGCAAGTCACAGGCTGGGAAGGGCAAAGAAACAAGATCGGCCTATACTGGAAAATGGGGGCAGGCTTGAGCGAGGAATACCTTGACAGAAAGGTCTTTTATCATTTTCTTGCAATATCAGATATAGTTTATCCAGCTTGGCTGAATTATCAGCAATCCCTGTTTATCAACGATTTTACGATCAGATAGCTCAATCAATTGAAAGAAAAGAGATTAATATGAAGAATGAATTTAGCCTAAACGAGCCCTTGCAAAACAAGATCCGAGAACTTTGCCAGTCTGTGGACGGCCCCTTTTATGTTTACGATACTGCTCATATTGTGCAGAATTGCCGCAGTTTCATGGACATCTCTTATGCCAATAAATCCATCCATTTTGCCCTGATGGCAAACGCCCAAACCCGCTTTCTGCGCATCATCAAAGACGCTGGACTGGGGGTTTTTGTGAACTCCGTGCTTCATCTGGAACTCGTGCTTTCTCTTGGCTTTAGCGGAGAAGATATCGTCTATGCAGCCTCCGCGATGGACATTGCCACCATGCGTAAAGCACAGGCCTGTGGCTGTCTGGTCATCCTGGATTCGATGAGTCAATTCCGGCTCTGGCACTCCCTTTTCCCCGAAAGCACAGCCGGCATCAGATGCAATATCGGCAGCCGGGTAGTGCCCAGGAACACGCTCGCAGGATATTTCATCGGCAAAGAAAGCCGTTTGGGGCTCACAATGGAAGAAGTGGCAGAGCTCAGCGGCCATCCCGCCATCTCAGGACTGCATTCCTATCTGGGCACGGATATTCTTGATATTGAGTACTTTATGGAGTGCTACACCAGAATCACGGAACTGGCTGGCATGTTTCCAGAGCTAAAATTCCTGGATTTTGGAGGTGGATTTGGTTTGGGAGGGGATCTCTCGAAAAAACTGGATCTGCAGGCTTACGGAGCACAAGTAACAAGTCTAATGGACAAGCTATCTGCCCAAGTTGGCAGGTCGATCAAGCTGCTTTTGGAGCCAGGCAGGATCATCGGTGGTGCGGCGGGTTACTTCGTCTGCCGGGTCACGGATATCAAAGAACGGGAAGGACTGCGCTTGATCGGCGTGAATGCTTCCGTAGCTCAGTTTCCCAGACCGCTCTTCTACCCAGATAGCGCTTTTCATCCGGTGACTCTGCTCCAGCAAAACCCAGCCTCTAAGGATGAGCAGTATATGTCAAGTATCTATGGCTGTTCCACTTACTCCCGGGATTTCCTGGCGCGTGAGGTCCTGCTGCCCCGGGCAGAAATGGGTGACGTCGTGGTCTTGGGCTATGCAGGCTCTTACAGCGCAGGTGCTTACACTCATTTTCTGGGCTTCCCAGAGGCGGATGAATACTATCTATGAAGATCTGTCCGGTAAGCACGGCCAAGGATTTGCGCAGCTTTTTCGTTATCTCAAAAGAGGTATATCAAGACAATCCGTTTTACCGGGCTACCGAAACTGACCTCGTCCGCAAGCTGGTCAAAGGCCGCACCGTCTTTCATAGCCATGCCTCGGTGAAACCCTATCTTATCACAAAAGGTGGGAAACCGTTCGGACGCTTTGCTCTGATTCAGGACCGTAAACTGCCGGACTATGTACAGATAGCCTTTTTTGAAGCGCTGCCGGGTTTGCCGAATTTGGCGGAGCAGATTTTGAGCCAGGTACGCCTTGCTGAACCTCAAGGCCGGAAGTTTGTGATCGGACTGAGCGGGCATCTGAATTACAGTGCCGGCATGCTGCTCAATCATTTTGACCAGGCTCCGGTCTTTGGTTTGCCCTATACTCCGGCTTATTATCCCGATTATTTCAGCCAGTTTCAGCTTCGAACCATGCTCTCCTACCGCTTTCCCAGCCAGCCGTTTTACGAATTTATGCAAGACTCGGATCAGGCTCCCGATCTGGGAGGCATTACTGTGCGCACACTCAACAAAAGCAGGTTCAAAGAGGAGATCGGGATTTATACTGCGCTCAACAATGCCTGTTTTGCGCAGCATCCCTTTTGGGCAGACCGCACGGTGGAAGAGGACTTGGAACTGTTCAATCCTTTCCGTCCGCTGCTCAGGGAAGAGTATTTTCTGTTTGCCGAATATCGGGGTAAACCCATCGGTTTTTTGCTCTGGTATCCTGATTTCAATGAACTGGTACAGGGGCAGGAGCAGCTCAATCCGCTGCATATCATCAAACATAGACTACGTGACCCCATCACTACTTTTCGCCTCACGCAGATCGCCGTTTTACCAGAACACAGGATCAGCAAAGCTACTTTGGCACTGATTTTGCAGATGATTCCACCCATTAAGAAAGCCGGATATCAATTTGGAGAGGGCGGATTCATCTTTGAGGATAACAGCCCCTGTCTAAATATGACGGCCAAATTCCTGCAAAGAGGTACGGGTAATATCCTGGAGCCTTACCGGCGTTACGGGATGTTTGAGGGTGAGCTGTAAAATCATGTCGACAAAGCTAATACCTGTGCAAACTCCCGCTGAACTGGACGCTTTTTATCGTCTGGGACAAGAGGTCTATGCCGATTATCCTTTGTACCGCTGTGGCTATGGCGATATTCTGCCTTTGCTGGTGGAAGGCCGCTCTCCCTTTTGTGAACATGCCGATGTAACACCATATCTGATCATGAGATCAGGTCATCCGGCCGGACGCTTTGCTTTTGTTCATGACCGCAATCTGCCGGATTATGCCCAGATCGCCTTTTTTGAAGCTCTGCCTGATATAGAGAATCTGGCAGAGCTAATCCTGAAGACAGCAAAACAGCATTATCCCCTCTGCAGCCGGCTGGTGGTGGGGCTCAATGGCCATGTGAATTACGGAGCTGGCTTTTTACTCAGCAGATTTGATGAAGTTCCGATTTTTGAGCTGCCCTATACCCCGGCTTATTACCGTGATTACTTTGCAGATCTCACCGAAAGACAGATGCACACCTTTCGTTACCCGATGCAGGAGTTTTATGCCTGGGGAGAAAGGATGAGAGATCGTGCGAACCTTAAGGGCATTACGGTCCGCGGCCTTGATCCAAAGCACTTTGAGCGAGACATCGGGGTCTATACGGAGCTGAACAACGCCTGTTTTACCGAGCATCCCTATTGGTCAAACCGCAGTCTGGCAGAAGATTTAGAGCTCTTTCGTCCTCTGGAAGCTTTTTTGCACAAGGATAATCTTTTGTTTGCCGAATATCAGGGAAAAGCGGTAGGATTCCTCTTTTGGTTGCCGGACCTCAATGAGTTGCTGGATGGGCAGGAGACGCCAGGAGAAAAGCAACTAGAGAAATACCAAAGTGGCTTTAAGTTTGAGCAATACAGATTTCACGAAATAGCTGTGGTTCCGGGATTTAGAGGACCGGCGACTCTGGCTTTGTTTCTGGCTATGCTGGTATCTGTAAAGAAAATGGGCTGTGTTTACGGCGAGGGAGGGATTATCTTTGCGGACAATCTGGCCAGTATAAACATGACTAAGCGTTATTATCAGAGAGTCTTTGGCTGTCTGCCTGAACCCTGGCGACGCCTGGCTGTTTATGAGGCTAAGTTATGAGCCTGAAACTCATGAAAGTGGACAGCGCTAGTGAACTACCTCCAGAGTGGGATATCCTTGCAGATGAATACTATCAGACCCAGGAGTTTCTGCTGCATGCCGAGCGCTACAATCCCTGTGCGCAGAGATACTATCTGTTCTATCGAGAGGGAACTTTTGTAGCCGGATTGGTCGTTTATACCTTGACTATTAATGTCTTTACCTATTCCATTTTGAAGATCCCTTTCTCCATGAATGTAGCCGGGATTCCCTGCTCCGTGTCTGCCAGCGGATTTATCGGGGATGAAGAACTTTTTGCCTTCGTTTTCGATCTGCTAAAGCCTCTGGAAAAAGGATTTTTGACGGTCTTGAATTTGGACTTCGCTCCGCAAATAAAGGATGTGATGATCGGTCATACTCTGCCTACGATCACACTGCAAAACGGATTCAAGTGCTGGGACGATTATCTAGATTCTCTCAGATCAGATTACCGCAGGCGCTTCAGCCGGATTTCGGCAGCCTTTTCCGGCGTCAGAACTGTGGCAGGTGATTGCTCGCTTTATTCTGAAGACATGCACCTGCTCTATCTGGAGGTGCTGGCTCACACGAAAGGCAAGCTGGAAACGCTCTCCTCCGCTTTTTTCAGGAACTTACCCCAGGCTTTCAGATTGACTGCCTATTATGAGCAGGAAAGGCTACTGGGCTGGTATATTTCCACAGCCTATCAGGATCGATTCTACTTCTTTCTGGGTGGCTTTGATTATCAGGCAAATCCGAAATATCAGACCTATTTTAATCTCTTGTATGAGCTGCTCAGAGAAGGCCTTGAAGATCGCTGTGCAGTTCTGGATTTTGGGCAAACTGCCGAAGTCCCAAAGCTGCGTCTGGGCGCTAAAATAAGCCCCAAATGGATGCTGGGCTATCATTCTAATTTCTTGATCCGAAAGCTGCTGATAACAGCCAGAGGGATCCTGGAATATGCCTCCGTCTTCCCCGAAACCCACACTTTCACCGAAAATAAGGAACAATAAATGAAAATACTTTTTGTACGTCCCCGGCCTTCACCAGAAACTATTGGCCTGCAACATGTAATGCTGGTGGAGCCCCTGGAACTAGAAGTCCTGGCAACCTTGGTGGGAACTGGCGATATCCCCGTTATTATCGATATGGTTTTGGAAAAACTGCCTCTCACCCACTTTCTGATGCTGGAAAGACCTGATGTCTTCTGTGTAACAGGCTACATTACCAATGTCCCTGAAATGAAGTCCTATTGCCGCAAGGCCAAAAAGCTGCTGCCGCAGGTGATTACGATCGTGGGAGGCGTTCATTGCGAGGTCTGTCCCCAGGATTTGGATGATGAATATATAGATTTCCGCATGGTCCGAAATGCCGTGACGGCCTTCCCGCGGTTGCTTGAGCATCTCAAAGGCAAAGGAGAATTGCCCGCTGAAGCGCTGAAATATCAGCAAAGCCATCACCCGGAAGCCCTGCCTCCCTTTGACTTCAGCTTTCCTTTGCCAGACAGGAGCTTAACCAGGCAGTACAGAGATAAGTACTTTTACATCTTTCACGATAAAGTCGCTCTGCTGAAAACCTCTTTCGGCTGTCCTTATAGCTGCACTTTCTGTTTTTGCCGCGCGATTACCCGTGATCGTTACTATGAAAGACCGCTCGCTGAGGTCATCCAAGAGATCAAACTGATCCAGGAAAGAAACATCTATATCGTGGATGATGATTTCCTTTCTAGCAGGAGCCGGGTGCAGGATTTTATCTCCGCAATCCGCACTGCCAGACTGGATAAGCAATATCTGCTCTATGGCAGGGCAGATTTCATCGCCGAAAATCCCGATCTGATGAAGGAATTTGCCGAGCTTGGCCTCAAGACCGTGATTGTGGGTTTTGAATCTTTTACCGATGAGGAACTGGATCAATACCACAAAGGCATCAGCGCCGAGACCAACGCCAAAGCCATGAAGATTCTGAATCAGTACAAGATCGACTGTTTTGCCACGATCATCGTTTCCCCGGAATGGGGCAAGGCCGATTTTGAGCATTGCCGCAAGTCCCTGCTGGCGCTGGGTATTCATTATGTGAATTTGCAGCCTTTGACGCCCCTTCCGGGCACGGAAATGACTGCCCCGCGTGAAGATCTACTTTTCCCCTACAGCGATTATCACAAATGGGATCTGGCCCATATCGCCATCCAACCCTCGCAGATGACTGTGCCGGATTTTTACCGGGCTATTTTAAAGCTTTACAAAGCGGTGCTCTATCAACCCCCTGCTGTTATGAAATATCTGCGTTCATACAGCCCGGCTATGCTGATGAAGATGCTCACAGGCGTCTATCACGTGCAAAAGCAATATCTAAAGAGGATCCGGGAGGCCAGCAAAGATGCCTAAGATACTATTCATTCAGCCCACTCAATACGGGGCAGACGGCAAACTCTGCAAACAAAAGAAGATTTTTCTGCCGGGGCTGGTTTTCCCCTTATTGGCAGCCATGACCCCTGCTCATTGGGAGATCGAAGTCATCATCGAAGTAGTAGATAACGTTGATTATGACAGTGATGCAGACCTCATCGCCATCGGCACGATGGGCTACGCGATGTTCAGAGGCATGGAGATCGCCGATGAATTCCGCAAACGCGGCAAAACTGTCGTTATGGGCGGCTACATGGCCTCCATGGTGGCAGAGGAAAGCCTCAAACACGCAGATTCTCTGGTTCTGGGCGATGCGGAAATTTCCTATCCCCTGATGTTGAGGGATTTTGAGGAGAAAAGCAAACTGGAGCGGATTTATGACCATCCTATCAGCAAATTGGCGGATCTGCCCGTCCCGCGTTATGATCTTTTGACCTCCAAACCCATCGGAAACATGCTGCCTGTTCAAGCTGGCAGAGGTTGCCCCAATACCTGCAGTTTCTGTTCGGTAGCCTGCATGTACAAGGGCAGATACCTCTTTAGACCAGTACCGGAAGTCATCCGTGACATCAAAGCTGTACGTGCCCTGGGCTACAAACAGTTTTACCTGATCGACGACAATCTCGTTTCCAATGAGACCTACCTGCGGGAACTCTGCCGTGAGATCGAGCCTTTGGGCCTGAAGTGGTCCACTCAGTGCGCTCTGGAAATTGGGGACAAGCCCGAGCTTTTGGCACTGGTGAAACGATCCGGAGCCCAGATCATGAGCTTCGGGATCGAAAGCATCACCCAAGCCGGTCTGGATAAACTCAATAAAGGCTGGCTCAATGTCGATGATCACAAAAAACGGATTGCGGCCATCACCAAAGCCGGTATCATGGTGAGCAGCGAGATGATCATCGGCACAGATAGCGACACAGAGCAGAGCATCAAAGCCACTTACGATTTCATCTGGGAGACGCGTATTCCTCTGCCCCGTTTTTACATCCTGACCCCCACCCCCGGAACAGATCTGTATGAAGAATTCCTTGCGGAAGACAGATTGATCAGCACCGATTGGAAAATGTACGACGGCACCGTCTGCGTCTATAAACCTGTCAATCTCAGCCCCGAAAGACTCACCGAGCTCTTCTGGGAGCTCTACAAAAGAGTCTATTCCTGGAAAAGCATCCTGCACAGGACGCTCCTAAACCCGGCTATCTGGAAGTCCCCACGCCTTTATCTATTTGCTTTTGTGGTGAACCTGCATTATCGTAGCTATGTAAAAAAGGGTAATCCTCCCAACATATTGTAGTCTGTGGTCTTTTTCCCTTGACTAATATCCACATATATAGATAGTGGTTAAAAAAAGACAAGGAGTCTTACCATGGCAGTAAAGATCGATAAAGATACCTGCATAGGCTGCGGTGCCTGCGTGGATGTATGTCCCGTAAGCGCGCTTTCGATGGAAAATGACAAAGCTGTTTGTGATGCTGATGCTTGCATAGATTGCGGCGCCTGCATCGCCACTTGCCCAGTTTCGGCAATCAGCGAATAATATAACCAAACAACCAATAAGATTGTGGGTGGAGGTGGCAACTACAGCCAGCTCCACCTTTTTCTTATCATCCTATTAATAACAGGGAGCTCAAGATGAAGCACTATACTTTACTTATTCTGTTTGTCCTCACGCTCTGGACCCTTACAGCCCTAGAGGTCAGCGGCGCACAATCCGGCACCTGGACTCCAGATAACAATCCTTATCAAATCGTGGGTGATATCACCGTTCCAGCAAATTCCGTGCTTACCATCCAGCCCGGAGTGATTGTTCAGGCCATGGGAAACTTCCAAATCAATACCGAAGGCAGCATCCAGGCTGTGGGCACTGAAACAGACAGCATTTTCTTTATGAATGCCCAGACTCCTCCTACCGCCACCTGGAAAGGCCTTCGCCTGGATAGTCAAGCTACACTCAGCAATTTCAAATACTGCTATGTTGAGTATGCGACTGATGGCATAAGCGCTGTGGATGCTCCCGTGGAGATCAGCTACTGCCGTTTTAACCGCAACAAATGTGGCTTAAAGCTTTACGGGATAGGAAATCTTGATCCTGCAGTAATGAACGTACATCATAACCTGGTAGAATACTCTATCAACAACGGCATTCTGATCCCGCAAAACAGCAATGCCTGGATACATCATAACGAAGTGCGCTTCAACGGCACCGGCACCCAGTATTATGGTGCCATTCAACTTTCGAATCAGTCCGCCAACGGACAGAACAACCCCATCATCGAGCATAACAATGTACATCATAACTTCAAACAAGGCATCACAGCCTGGGACGTGACCGGGGGATCGGCTATCAACCCCATCATCAGATTCAACCATATCGAAGCCAACCTCACCGGCATCTATCTTTTGTACGCCAGCGGGATCGTGCACGATAACCTGATTATCAACAACTTCATCGCCGGCGATATGAATAGCGGAGCAGGAATGATGATCGGCGGAGCTACTTCAGTGCCTCATATAGCGCGCAATACCCTTACCGGTAACTACACAGGGTTTTACATCACCGCAAACGCCATGCCGGTACTGGGAGATTTATCCGAAAACCATGCCTGGGCCTTTGGTGAAAACATCATCCGTGACAATATCGATGCTACCAATGTCCTGAACTCCGTGGTTTGCGACGCCTATCCCCTCAACACAAATACCATCAAGGCAGAAAACAACGATTGGGGAGCATATACCGCAGCAGAAATCGCCATCGGCATCAGAGATCAGAACGACAATCCGGCTTTGCCCACGGTGGATTTTGAGCCCTGGTTTGCAGAGCAGACGCCTCTGACAATATCCGGCTCATATAGCTGGAACATGGATGATTACGCAGTGCTGGCGCCCGGTGAATTGCAAGTGCTCCTGGTGGCCGCAGACAGCCGCGAAATCCTGGAAACACATGTCCTGCAGAGCAATCCCTTTTCCTTCGAAACTGAGGTGACGGAGCCTTTCTTTGCGTTGATCTCTGCTGTGGATGAGACAAGAGAGATTTGGGCTGCTGCAGGCGGTTTACAGAATTGCACAACATTCGATCCTGCAGATGCCGCAGACATCGCTGTGGGCGTGATCCACATCGCTGCCTGGCAGCACTATGATATGGAAACCAAAGGCGAAACCGAGCTCATTGAAGGCTACGAAATGTGGCCGGTGTATTATAGCTTCCTGATCTTCCCTTACGATAGAGTGGACTACTTCTATGATGAAGGTGATAGCCGCTATATCTACAAACATGAATATAACGATGGCGAAGAGTGGCATACAGTCAATTTGGGGCTCCATCAACACTATGCCAAAATTGCCAATATTGAATATGCCGACCAGTGGGCGCAGACTTGCGTTGAAAACGGCCAGATCACACAAAACATGGTAATGTGTTTGATCGATGACAATGGCCGCAAGCTGATTAAAACATCGTCATTAAGCGATGATATCCTGAAAAGCCAACGCTTTACAGATTTGAATAGTGATCTGATCTATCTTTATGATGGACAGGGATTTTCTGATCGTTATCTGGAAGTGCTGCAGGAAGATGACAACACCTGGATCAAATATCACAAACCCAATATCACTCATCCGCATGAGTTGTCTCTCAGAGTAGGGCATCAGTATCCCGAACAGGCTTTCGCCATGCACTTTTGGTGGCAGGCACCAGCGTATGAGGCTTCTGCTTACAACGCTTATCGCCTCTACATGCAGCACACCGGTCATGAAGCTCAGTTGATTGCTACCGTTACTTTTGCATACGGTCCAGTGCATTACGAGGATTTCCTTACCGGCTCTGGCCCAGTGGAATTTTGGGTAGTAGCCACCGATGGCACTATCGAATCTGCGCCCAGCAATGTCATTAATTTCGAATTCCCCATCAGTAATGAAGACCTGGTGCAAACGCCCCAGCTCAATATCTATCCCAATCCCGTGAGATTGGGCCAAGGCAATACTTTGAAGATAGAAACCAAAGGCCTTTTGGAGCCTTGCCTCAAGATTTACAATATCCGCGGTCAGCAGATCTTCAGCCAGAAACAAGCCACCAAAGACTTTGAATGGCCGGGGCAGGATCGCACAGGGCAAACCGTGGGCAGTGGCATCTATATGCTGCGTCTGGAAAGCAGCAACCAGGCTCCCATCAATCGCAAGATAATGGTTATCAAATAGGAGATATAATGAGCAAAGCAGAACTCGCCAAACAACGATACGAATCAGGATATAATTGTGCACAGAGCGTATTCTCTGTATTCGCCGAGGATTTCGGCATGTCTCTAGAAGCCGCATTGAGGCTGTCCTCACCTTTTGGCGGCGGCATGAAGATGGCCGGTCCCTGTGGTGCGCTTACCGGAGCCTTGATGGCCTTGGGTCTGGCCCATGGATATTCAGAAACTGACGAAGAGAAAAGAGCCGAAAGCGACAGAGTGACCTTGTTGTTTCTCAAGCGTTGGAAAGTAGAGATCGGCCCCGTAGATTGCAAGACCATCCTGGGCTATGATGTGACAGACCCTGTGCAAAAAGAGGCAGCTATAGCGGCTGGCGGATCTGGCCAGGTCTGTTCCAATTGCATCACCGAAGGTGTGGAAATCCTGGTCAGATTGCTTAAAGAACTTGCTTAAATATATATAATGCACTATCTTATCTGGACAGTTTCATAGCTGCCTAGAAGGACTGTGCGACAATAACAAAAATCACAAAGGAGTAAATAATGTCAGAAATAATTTATATCAAAGGACGCGAAATTTTGGATTCCCGCGGCAATCCCACCGTGGAAGCAGATGTCCATCTGGAAACAGGTGTGATGGCCAGAGCCGGTGTACCCAGTGGTGCATCAACAGGCCAGCGGGAAGCCATAGAACTTAGAGATGGTGACAAAAGCCGCTATCTGGGCAAAGGTGTGCTCAAAGCGGTGCAAAACGTCAATGAACTCATCGGGCCCGAACTCTTGGGCATGGAATCCCTGCAGCAGGCCACGCTCGATAAGATGATGATAGAACTGGACGCTACCGATAACAAGGGCAAGCTAGGTGCAAACGCGATCCTGGCAGTCTCCATGGCCGCAGCCAGAGCCTCTGCTCTGGAGCTGGAAATACCGCTTTATCGCTATCTGGGCGGCGTCAATGCCCTCACCCTGCCCGTGCCCATGAGCAATATCATCAATGGCGGTGAACATGCCGATAACAACGTGGATATTCAAGAATTTATGATTATGCCTTTGGCCGCTACAAGCTTCCGCGAAGCTATTCGCTGGAATGCAGAAGTTTTCCACGCTCTCAAAGCCATCCTCAAGGGCCGTGGCCTGGCCACATCAGTGGGCGACGAAGGCGGTTTTGCGCCAAATTTGGATTCCAATGAAGAAGCCCTCATCGTGATCGTGGAAGCCATTACCAAAGCCGGATACAAGCCCGGAAAAGATATCTATATTGCTCTGGATGCTGCGGCATCCTCCTTTGTGCAAGCCGACGGCAAATATGCCATCGATGGCAAAAAGCTTTCCTCCGAAGAGCTGATCGACTATTATGAAAAGATGGTCGCCAAATACCCCATCTGCTCCATCGAAGACGGCCTCGCCGAAAACGACTGGGACGGCTGGATCCTCATGAATCAAAGAATGGGCGACAAAATCCAGCTCGTGGGTGACGACCTTCTGGTTACGAATCCCAAACTCATCCGCAAGGGCATCGAGAAAAAAGCTGCCAATTCTGTCTTGATCAAACTCAATCAGATCGGCACTGTGACTGAGACCATCGAAGCCATCAATACCGCTCACAAAGCAGGATGGACTTGCGTGATCTCCCATCGCAGCGGCGAAACTGGCGATACCTTCATCGCGGATCTTGCCGTGGCCTTGAATACCGGCCAGATCAAAACTGGCTCTGTTTCTCGCAGCGAAAGAGTGGATAAATACAATCAACTCATGCGCATAGAAGAAGAACTGGGTGAAGAAGCCTGCTTCCCTGGCAAAAGCGTAATTAAACAGCTCAACTAAACAAGTCTTGCTAGATAATCCGCCTCTTGCATCCTTGTGAGAGGCGGTTTTCTTTGCCTTCATAAGCGCAGAAACGGCTTTCTCAGACTGGAATTCGCATTAATCTTCCCCATTCGTTGTCGTAGAGATGGCGTGGAGATAGTAGGGAATAATCCTGCTATCTCCACGTCATCTCTACGGTAGCCTATGCAGGAAGAACGCTGGAACTTGCGTGCTGGGAAGGCAAAATAACGCAATAATCTGCTTCTGATAAAAAACGGGGAATGTCTGTTGCTCTGATTCCTTGACAAATAAGCCCTCCTCAAAAATGCTCCAACCAAAAGCAAACGAAGGATATTGTATGAAAAAGCTCTTACTTGATTTGTCGAATCTGGGTGCTCTATTTAGAGAAGCCCTTCCCGAAGAGAAGGTTGCTGCTGCCCAGACCTCTTTTTTGAAGCAGGTCTCAGAGAAAATGCACGCCTTTTACAGGGGCAAGATGCAGACCCTGCCCAAGGCCGGCATCTATGGCTTCAATTGGTTCAACGTCTGGTACACACCTGGCGTATCCAAGGTTTCCACCACCATTCGGGATCATCCTGATGCCTCTTACCGGCTTTCGAACCGGGGGAATCTGGTGGCGGTGGTTTCCGATAGCACCAGAGTTCTGGGGGATGGAGATTGCTCTCCTGCCGGTGGCCTGGGCGTGATGGAAGGCAAGGCTATGCTGATGAAGTATTTAGGTGCTTGTGATGCTATCGCATTATGCGTGGATAATCGGAACGCTGAGGGCAAACCCGATGCCCAAAAACTCATAGATTTTGTGAAGATGCTGCAGCCCAGCGTGGGCGCTGTGAATCTAGAAGATATCTCCCAGCCGAATTGCTACCGCGTCCTGGATGAACTGCGCGAAAGCTGCGATATCCCCATCTGGCACGACGACGCTCAAGGCACTGCCTGCGTGACTCTTGCCGGTGTGATTAACGCTCTGAAACTCACTAACCGCAAGATTGGTGGCACCCGGGTCGTGCTCTATGGCTGCGGCGCTGCCAATAGCACCATCGCCAGTTTCCTCTTGCAAAGCGGCCTCGATCCCGATAAGCTGATTATCTTTGACAGCAAGGGCGGGCTGCATCTTGACCGTCAGGATATTCGCGATAATAAAGACAAATACAGGCAGTGGGCTTTGGCCGAAAAGACCAATCCTGGAAAGCTGAACACCATGGAAGAAGCCATGCAGGGAGCCGATCTCCTCATCGCTCTTTCCACTCCCGGACCAGGCACGATTCTGCCGGAATGGATCCGCCTCATGGCCAGGGATGCGATCGTTTTTGCCTGTGCCAATCCTGTTCCGGAGATCTATCCTTATGATGCGCACAAAGCCGGAGCTCTCATCGTAGCCACCGGACGGGGCGATTTCCCGAATCAGGTGAATAACTCGGTCGGATTCCCCGGCATCCTGAAAGGCGTGCTCATGGTTCAAGCCCGTAAGATCTCTGATGGCATGGCTATAGCAGCGGCGCATTCTCTGGCGGATTTTGCCGAAAAAAGAGGCATCAATGCCCAAAGCATCATTCCCACCATGGATGAAACCGAAGTCTTTGCCCAAGTGGCTGCGGATGTAGCAGTACAAGCGATGAAAGAAGGCCTGGCCCGGGTGCAGATGACTCACCAGGAAGTTTATGAGCAGGCTCTGAAGGAAATCACCGAAACCCGCGCCTTGTGCCAGTCTATGATGGATTCGGGACACATCCAGACACCACCCCAAGAGCTACTCCAAGAGGCATTTGAAGCTTGTTTAGCCGAATCAAAGAGCTCCTGAACCGCCAGAAATCACCGCGCTACAAGAGCCTGAGCTATATAGCCAAAGCGCTGTTTACGCTGCTGCTCCTGTATCTGATCTTCAGGCGCATCGATCTGGCTGCGGCTGTGCAAAGTGCTGCCAAGCTTTCTCTGCTCAGCATTATAGCCGTATTTTCCATAACTGTCTTGCGGCACTATATTCAATGTAACAACTGGCGCCATGCCCTGCATCTGAATGCCGGCTACATCTGTGACCCTAGGCAGGTGCGCGATTCCTATCTTTTGGCTTTGCCGCTGCGGTTTGTGCTTCCGGGCGGCCACGGTGCCTTTGCCAAGATCTTTTACCTGAAAAATACCAGCATTTTAGCCTCCTTTGTCGCCACCAGCGCCGAACGGCTGTTCATGAGCTGGGCAACCTGGACTTTTGCCGCCATCGCCGCCTTTTTCTTCTTTCCGGATCTCAGTATAATCCTGCGGCTTTTGTTCATCCTCATCGCCGCTTTTTTGCCGCTATGGACCGTTTTCATCATGAAGATGAACTCCTCCCTCAGACCCCATCTTCCGGCTTATGCGGTGCGGGCTCCCAAAATGATGCTTTTGCAGATCGCCAATACCCTGCTTATGTTCCTGCAATATTATATCATTCTGAATCAATTGGGGGCGATTTCAGCGATCGATACCTGGCTGGGCATGGGACTCACCAATCTCTCGAATTCCATCCCCATCACGATCTCTGGTTTGGGGCTCCGGGAAGGCTTTGCCATCCATTTCCTGCAGGCCTTTGATTTCAGCTCAGAACAGGCCGTGGCAGCCACGCTCAGCCTCTTCATATTCCATGATGTCATCCCGGCTTTGATCGGTGCGGTGGTGCTTTTCAGAACAAAACGCATATAGGCCAGTTCTTTCGCTTAATTGCATTTGCTGATTCTCAAATTCAGATTAACTTTTATACATAAGCCCAAATACTGCCAAGGAGGCCAAAATGCTTTCTGATATTGAAATCGGACAACTTACTAAACTTAAACCCATCGATGAGATAGCCGGGAAAATAGGACTGAGTCCGCAAGACCTGGATCACTATGGTGAATACAAGGCAAAAATCCGCTATTCCGCTCTTTTTGCCAACGAAAATAACCCCCCTGGGAAACTAATTCTCGTTTCTGCCATCACCCCCACTCCCGCCGGAGAAGGTAAAACCACTGTCGCTATCGGACTCTCCCAAGCGATCAACAGGATCGGCAAAAAGTCCATAGTCGCCATCCGCGAACCCTCTTTGGGCCCTGTGTTTGGCATCAAAGGTGGAGCCGCAGGAGGTGGCTGGTCTCAGGTGCTGCCCATGGAAGATATCAACCTGCATTTTACCGGTGACTTCCATGCCATCACCGCTGCCAATAATACCCTGGCTGCTCTGGTGGACAATCATATTTACTTTGATAATGAACTAGGGTTAGACCCCCGCCGCATCACCTGGAAAAGGGTGGTGGATGTGAACGATCGTATGCTGCGGGACATTGTGATCGGCCTTGGTGGACGCAAACAGGGCTTCCCCAGAGAAGACGGCTTTGACATCACTGCAGCCAGTGAGATTATGGCAATCTTGTGTCTCTCCAACAATATGGATGAACTCAAAGAGCGCATCGGCAATATCACGGTAGGGCTTTCCTATACCGGAGAGCCGGTAAAGGTGCATCAATTGGGCTTTGAAGGCGCCATCACCGCTCTGCTCAAAGATGCCTTGAAACCCAATATCGTGCAAACCACAGAAAATACCCCAGCCTTTGTGCATGGCGGGCCTTTTGCCAATATCGCCCAGGGTGCCAATAGCATCCTCGCTACCAAAACTGCCCTGCGTCTTTCAGACTATGTAGTTACGGAAGCAGGCTTTGGTTTTGATTTGGGCGCCGAAAAGTTCTTTGATCTGGTCTGTAAGTATGGCGGTTTCTGCGTGAATGCCGTGGTGTTGGTAGCCACAGTACGGGCGCTGAAAATCCATGGCGGAGTGAGAGTAAGAGATCTAGCAGAGCCAAACCCCAAAGCAGTGAAAGATGGCCTCGTGAATCTCGCCAAGCATCTGGAAAACATCAGAAAGTTTGGTGTGAAATCCGTGGTCGCTGTTAATAAATTCCACACCGATACCGAAGAAGAGCTCAAGATCGTAGAAGACTTTGTGAAAGAATCCGGTTTTGACGTGAGCACAGTGGAGTATTTCACCAAAGGCAGCGAAGGCGGTCTGGACCTGGCTGAAAAGGTCGTAAAACTGGTGGAACATGATACCTGCCAATCGCACGGATTGTACGATTGGAACTCTTCCGTGGAAGACAAAATATTTAAAGTTGCCTCCGAAATCTATGGAGCTGAGGCGGTTGACTACACCCTCGATGCCAAAGCTGACCTGAAGAGCATCAATAAGTTCGGCTTTGATAAACTGCCGATCTGTATTGCCAAAACCCAAAAATCGCTATCCGATAATCCCGATCTGATCGGCCGACCCAAGGACTTTTTGGTCACAGTCCGCAAGATTGTAGTCGCCAGTGGTGCGGGTTTCCTGATTCCCATCACCGGAGAAATCATGCGCATGCCCGGACTGCCTAAAAAGCCCAGTGCCAGTAACATCAGTGTGGGACACGATGGAGAGATCTCCGGTCTGCTCTAATCCTAAAATCTATAATCCAAGAAAGGCGGGAACCATTCCCGCCTTTCTATTTTAACCTAATGATCTTGTGTTTATTTGGAAAGCACTACTTTGCGCGTGGAAGTTTTGCCTGCACTATCCATGCGGATCAGGTAAACTCCGCTGGGCAGTTTGAGATTCTGCTGATCGCTGCCATCCCATTGCAGCAGGAACTTTCCTTTGTCCCTGCTCCCGCTAAACAGAGTCTTCACCAATTGCCCACGGGCATTATAGATCTGCACTGTGGTTTGCCCACCCTTCTGCATCCCGCAAGTGATATTGACTATTGGGTTAAAGGGATTGGGGTAAGCGCTGTTGATGCCTTGAATCAAGGGAACTTCGGGGGTGGGAGCATCCGTAAAAGTCACCTTGATGTGGATGGGGCCATGATAGTCACTTTGACCATTCAAATCGACATTCTCCAGCCAGTAATAATAGGTGCCCTCTTCGTAAATCTCTTTATCGGTAGCTATATACATCTTCATTTGGGAAGTATTTGTAGCCGGAATAAAGTGATTCAGCATTTGGGCAGTTTCTAATAAGTTCTCCGTGTTGCGGTAAATCCGGAAGCCGCTGACATTGGTTTCGGATTGGGTTACCCACTGCAGTTTAACTTGATTGAAAGAATGTAGTGCTACGGTAAAGGAAGACAATTCCACAGGCAAAGTGCCCCCGTCGCCACGACCGATGGTATAGGTAGCGCCAGCTCTATCGCTTTTGGTGCTGGCATTAAAAGCAGCAAAGCTTAGGGTTATCGACCGCTGGGCTCCCAGAACGTTGACAGCACTTGTTTGGTATTTGATGTCGTCAATGTAAACTGCTGCTTCAAGGGAACTCCAATCGAAGTAGCCATCATCGGTCTCATTCCAGTAAAAGGTAACAGTCTTGCTGCCTGTGTATGATCCGGAAATCACCCACTGGCGGTCAATGCGTTCGGGCTGCAAGGAAGGAGTTGTCATGGCTATCGACCAGCCGGAGATGATATTTCCGGTTTCAGGGAAATCCACGTGGTTCAAGGATTCGGAGTGATATCCGTCCACATTCGAGGCTCCGGAGATGGTGCCTGAAGTTTGGGTGAGCGTACCGGTAACTACTGTGGCATCTGGAATGGTAACTCCAGCAGGGTTGTTTATGATCAGGTTTTTGACTTCTTGTGGAAATCCAGTGCCTGCCACCTGAGGAATGCTGCCATTGAACTCAATTGTGGAGTTTGCGCCGCTAGAGTTTGCTCCGGCAGAAAAGGCCAGTACGCCGGTAAGGGTCAAATTGCCGTTAATAACCAGGTCTGTTTCGGGACCGTCTTTTACAGTAAGGGTGATTCCCGCGGGAACGATGAGCTTTCCGCCGCTTTGGATCGTTACTTGATCTGCATCCACGCTGCTGCCCAGGGTCACGGTATCTGTGTCCATCACAGTGATGGATGAGGAGTTTCCGCTACGGGGAGCTTCTGAGGCCGCATTCCAGGTGGAGAGATCCGTGGAATATTCCCAGGTGGAAAGAGCGTCCCAATTTCCATCTGTCACCACGCTGCGGTAATGATATTCCTCAATAGAGACAATGAAGGGATCGTCCCGGCCACAAAGGCTTCTGTCGTAGGTCCTGCCTGCCGAATCCGTGGCGCGGATGGTGTATTGCAGGGATACCCCCACACCGGGAGCAGGGATGTCCACGCTCCAGGTATTGCCGGAGACAAGGCTCAGCGGAACGGTAACCCAGGCTGTGCTTATGGAGTTGCTATCGTTCTTATAACGGTAGGACACATAAGTACCGGAAGCCTCCACCAAACTTGTGGGGGTGATATCAGCATCAATGGATACCGTACCGTTTGCATTGGCACTGCGCACAGGAATATGGTGCACAAAAAGCATGTTTTCATCAAACTTGGTGTTCACCCGGCAGTGAAAGGCATCGTCGGAAAGCCAGGCGCTATTGCTGATGTTGTTGTAATAACCTTGTACTTCGTAGCCGGGCATGGCGTTCTGGTAAGCTGCAATGGCTGCTGTGTCGTAGCTGGAGGCGGTGGAATTCCACTGCGGAACGTAAATCTTCTTGTTGAAGATGAAGGAATTGGCATAGGGCTCGTTAGCAGAGCTCTGATTAAAGCGGAATATCCGATAGGGGGTGCCGTAACTGGAGGTTTTGGACTGCCAGACGGCAACAGTTGCTTCCAAAGCAGCGTAGTTGGCATGGTTCGATGGCACGCGTGCGATCATGACTTTGTCCACATCCAGCAGCTTGGCATGGCAATCGATGTGATCGATGCTGGAATTGGCGAGCGGATCTGCATACATGATGTATTCTGTGACGCCAAGATATTGTTCAACCAAGTCCTCAATCTGGGACAGAGTATAGTTGTATTCAGTCACCTGAGAGTTCTGGATACCGTCGTTCTCCGTCTGGATCATTGTGGTGGACATCATCTTGCCATGACCGTCGGTCATTATATTTCCACCGGTGGCAACCAGGGGCATAGAGGAGTAGTTGATGCCAAAATAGTTGTCCAAAACAGAGTTTACAGCGTCGTCGTAAGATCGGTTACGATTGTAACGGAAATCCACAATGCCCATCTCGCCATTGGCATCGAAGATCGTCAAGGGGCCGTAATCGCGGGTCCAGTATGTATCCACACCATTACGGGCAATGTAGTTTACGTTGCTCATGTTTACACCGTTGGAGGCAAGCAGATTGCTAGCCGTTCTCTGGTTGCCGGAGGTTCCCAGCACATAGACTTTGCCACGGTTCGAGAGGTCCGCTATCATGGAATAAGGTAGGCCAAATCTGCCAGTATAGGCGATGATGACTCCTTCCCCTTGCTCCCATTCTGCCACAAAACGTGGAGTGGATGCAGGAGGGATCGGTGCCAGAGTCCGGGCACTGGTTGTCACGCCGGTTGAATATGCTATGGTCTGGGTACCATTGTTTCCCACGGACCATAACTTGTAGTAATACATAGTATCTTCATCTAAAGGAGTATGGCTGAAGCTGCTGCCATTGCCGTTGTAAATCACCATTCCACCGCCTGGGATGGGGCTGCCAACAGCATAGCTGGTCCCGTACGCCGGGTTGCCGAAAGTGTTTGTGCTGCTATAGGCTATCACCACACTGTTCTGCGCGGCATTGTGAATCCAGGAGAGCTTGATTTGGGATGCACTGATAGCGGTAGCCGTCACACTGGTGGGATCGGCTATCACATCCATTTCGAACCGGATCTGGCTGAGGGTACCGGTTCTGGTCCCGGCTCCGGGTGAGACCGGATTGATATTATTATTTCCGTTCACGTACAAGCCAGTATTCGGTCCGCTTGAATTGCCACTCCAGTTACCTGCCACATTGGCCTTTCCGCTTGTGTTTTCATCTACGGCAACCACCAGGTTGTCGATATTGTTATAGTAAAATGGGGTCTCGAAGGTAGCTACAACCCATCTGGCATTCAACGAATACCAGGTAGGCATATTTACTGTGCCAGTAAATACTTTAGTGAGATTATCTACCGTCACCCAATCATTATTGTTATCAAAACTGGCCTTAGTAGTATGCCCTATATACAGGTCCCAAGAGTTGCTATTGGCATATCCACCTGCACCACCCTGATGCCAAAAACTTATGGATTTGATCCACCCGGGCTGGTTTATATCGTCCTGGATGTAGATCTGCTGTGAATAACTATAGTTGCTGTTGGCCTGTATCGGCAGGACGGTCGTTATGATATTCCCATCGCCTACCGTGACAGTAATCGCCCACGAAGCAGTAAATGCTATCAGGAGCAGGCACAGTGTCATTATCGCTTTAAGCGGTTTTCTCATTGTATATTACCTCTGTATTATATTCAATATTTTTAAAGTTTATGCGTTTACTATTGGGCCATTCCCCACAGATGTTCAGGGCTCGGCAATTCAGTTCCAACTGTTAGTGATTATTCCCAGTAAATGTCCTTCATGTTTTTTATAATGTTGGCTGCAGTTTGGTATTAATCACCAGCTCAGCCGAGCCTCTTTTTCCATATAGGCATTCATCGTCAAGTTAAATCCCATATCTGCAAGATATATTTCAGCTCTTAGCTAGCTATAGACAGGGTTTTAGGAAGATTCGCGCATTGTTTGCAGGAACTTATGTGTTTTTGAGATCACCAACAAAACTATGGTTCTAAGGAGGAGCTTAAGGTCTCCCAATTCTGCTTTGCATATAATCACAAGCAAATGTGTACCAAACAGAGTCTGGCACTCAGTCAAAACTCCCGCTCCTAAAGCCAGATTCCCATAAAACTAAAAAAGGCGGGGATCAATCCCGCCCTACGCTATTATCAATGTTATTATGCTTATACCTCGATCCCCTGATCCCGCAATGCACACAGATACTGAATCACGTTTTCAGACCAGAGCTTGCCCACCGGACTATCCTCATAGGCCTGGAAGCTTTGCAGGAGGAGCACTCTGCTGGCCATATCGGTATCGAATTCCAAGGCCTCCATCTCTTTTTTCAGAGGGGCAATCTTACGTTGATAAGTGCCGCTGTCTATTTCGCCGGATTTTAGGTTACGCTTGAACGCCTTGAGATCCTCAGCAATAGCATCCATACGCTGTTTTTTACTCACCGCCACAGGATCCAGATGCTCTGCATAATGTGCAGCTTTCTCAAACTCCGCCAGGGTAGCCAGCAATTCCGCCTTGTGTTCCTCCACATAAAGGCAAAATCTGTAAAGATCGTCCAGGATCTCTGCGGCTTTGGCAGCTCCGGCAGGGCCTGAATAGTTGCGAAACTGCCGCAGGGGAATCGGGACATTGCCGGAGCTTTGGCTAATCCCTTGATAGGGACTGGTGATGCTGATGGCGATCTCTCCTGAATTGCGCTCCAGGATTTTGCCGGTCACGATTACTGTGCCAATTTCGACTTCTATATGGTCATCTTCAATTTTGAGCTTCGAAAGATCGGGTGTATTGTTCATGGGTTCCTCCATAGATTGTCTTAAAATTCAGTGCTGTTGCAAAAGATCTCGCGCAGATCACGCAGATTACGCAGATTATTGGTTTTCTTTATCCGGGTAAATCCGTCTGATCCGCAATATCCGTGTGACTATTTTCTTACCAACTCTTTGACCAGCGCGCAGTGTTATCTAATTAAATTCCAGTTGGAAGGGCAGCAGATTGCCTTGAGGATTATGCCGCGAGTGGCCATGACTAACTCCCAAGATGGCAAATACGACCAGCTTGAAAGCGCGCATAAATTCTGCTTCAGCCAAGACCTCACCAAAGAGCCGGGCTACGTGCTCCGGTGGATTCTGAAAAGCCCCGCAACCAAACGCACTCAGCACCAAAGCATCGTGGGAGTGGGCCAGCCCGATCCTGAGAATGGCGCGGATCTTCTCTTTGGCGGGCTCTATCTCCGGCATTGCCAGCTCCAACACCCCAGCTCTGCTTACGAGATCTGGATATGCAATGGCCGCCACGGTGATCAGATGCAGAGGATAGAGCTTATCCAATAAATAGTAACCCGTCTTTTCAGAAGATCTGAAGACACAGAGATCCGGAGAGTAAATGCCGCCGGATTCCTCCGGAATGGGATAGCTGAACTGACGATTGCGCTCAACCCGATAGCGCGAAGCTGCATCCACAAACTGGAGCAGTGAGGTGAAGGCTGTGGACCTGCGGAAGATATTCTCCTCCTGCGTGCCGATGCCCTGTTCTACTAAGCCACCGGGGATGTAGCTATCCGCCATATTCAGAACGGCCGGGCAATAGCCGGCAAGCTCAAGCAATCTGGCAGTTTCCAGGCAATCTGCCCCGATCGTAAAGACCTCGGTATCAAAGCCCGGATTGAGCAGAGGTTTTTCAAGAACGCGGGTATCCGGATAAAACGTCGTAGAAGCCTGAGCTCTGCTGATAGCCTCATTATCCAGAAGCACGGTCTTTCCACCGGCAGATCTATAGGCAGCAGCCTGCACAATCTCGATTGTGTTCGCATACACATCCCTCCGCAGCGAATCGCAAATACCATGATCGTGTGAAGAGTCGTGAAAACCTTGTAACCATGAGCGATGATCCCAGTCTGGTGCTTGGGCAATAAGATTTGTTGATGGCATTATTCCTCTCCTTTCGTTTAAAGCCTTAGTGATATTATAAACAGAAATGCAAAAAAGTGGAGAACATTTCTTGTATCTCTTACGATATCTCTGAAATCAAACGATTCCGGACCTCTGTCCAGACTGCTCTACCCCATTTGTTGTCGTGTAGATGACGTGGAGATAGCAGGAATAATTACTCTTATCTCCACGTCATATTCACCATGACGAATGGGGGAGGCTTCAGCAGCTTATGGGATGGGCTATCTGAAATAGCGCGCCTACAGCACACTTTTTTAATGCAGGCTGGGCTGAAGCGGAGTCTTGTTTTACTCCAAAACCCGAAATAACCCTCCGATTCAAGAATTATCTTGACAGAAGCATCCTCACATTTTAGCGTATTTCCTGTATGTAAAAAGACCTTATATCTATGTAAATGAACAGGATCGTTAGATCAATGGCCGACATAATAGCCACAAAAAAGGAACAGATATGAATACTTACCGCATAGAGTCATTCAGTAAGAGCGCCCTGCGCGAGCTGAGCGCAGAGCCCGGCTTCTGGAAGGATCCATCGCTCCCCTTTGGGCGGATCAGATTGCAGCAGTATCTAGCCAATCCCTATGCCGACGAGGATGATATCTTATGGCTTTTCACCAGATCGGAGGAGGGAATCATCGCTTATTTGGGCATGGTGCAGGATTATGTTTTGCTGAAGGGACAGCGGCAAAAGATCAATTGGATCACCAGCCAGTGGGTGCATCCCGGCCATAGAGGCACAGGCCTGGGCGATGAACAGCTCAAAAAGGCCCGGGAATGTAATGCACATTTCGCCGGCAATTCAGGCACTCCCATCTCGCTAGGCAGGGCGATGAAATACCATGACATGCGGAAATACACCGAGCGGGCGCGCAGCTTTTATCTGTGCAATCTCAATGCCTCCATCCTGCAAGATTTTGGCTACTTGAAGCCCGTGGTGAAAGCTATCTTACCCCTGGGACAGGCCATCCTGGGCGCAATCTATAAGTTTAAACTACGCTCTTGGCTCAAGCGCCGGCAGCCTTGCCAGCTGAGGATCGAGTATCTGAATCAACCGGACTCCGAATCTCTTGCTTTCTTACAGGAGTTTTGGGCAGAAGATTTTGCCCTGCACAGCCCCGAGTCTTTTGAATGGCGGTGCAATAACCTGGTCCATACCCCTCGTCTGAAAGGAATCCAGGCTGCGCGCAAGACCTACTTTGGCAATCTGGGCTACTCGCATCAGACATTTAATCTGAAACTGCTGTATGAGGGCAAGATGATCGGCTATCTGAATCTCGTGATCAGCGATAAAGTACTGAAACTGCCCTATTTCTATCTGGACAGCGGCTATACTGAGCAGTTTATGAGCTTTCTGGGCACAGTGGTCTTACACAATGAAATTCAGGCAATCTACAGCCAGCATCCGGGCTTTAACTCTCTGATGCAAGAGCAGCGCTTTCCCCGTTTTTACACGAAGTCCTACCCGATGCCGGTGCTGATCTCCGCTGCTTTGGAAGGGCTGGAGCCAGGCAAAGTGGTGCAGGATGGCGATGGTGCCTTTTAAATCTTTCAGCCTGTTCCCGCTCCGGGGCTCGCATTTGGTGCTTTACTATCACCGGGTGGGCGATGGTGGAGCCGAATTTTATCCGGGGGGAATAAAGAGCGCAGAGCTCTTGCAAGCGATACAAGGCCTTCTGGAGCTGGGTTTTCGTTTTTGTTCCCTGAGCGAAGCCTATGGAAAAGCTGGATCAAAAAAGGAGTTTACCATCAGCCTCACCAGTGATGACGGCCTGGCCTCAAATCACGAAATCGTGCTACCCATAGCAAAGAAATACGGCATCCCTCTCACCCTGTTTGTGATTGGCAAATGCCTGGACAATCAGGCCTTAGCCTGGAATCATAAACTCATCCAGATCCGCAGGCACAGCAGTGAAGAAACATTGCAATCTGCACTCTCAAATCTGGGTTCCCGCTTTCAGATCAGTGAGGAAGGCAGCCTCAGCCAAAGGATTTTCAGCGTGGCAGATAGCCAAAAAGACGAATTTGTGGACCTGCTCTGGGACAGCTTTTGCCCCGAGACGCAAAACGAATTTCTGCAACGTACTCAGCCCTTTTTAAGCGCAGCGCAGATGCAGGATTTACAGGACAACGGAGCCGAATTCGCCCTGCACAGCCACAGCCATGCCGATTTCAGCCGGCTCAGCTATCCTCAGATACTGAATGAGCTTAGGGCAAATCAGGCGCTGTTGGCAGATTATGTCCGGCAACCAGTCCCCTTCTTTGCCTTCCCCTATGGGCGTGAATGCAAAGGAGATTTGATCCCGAAGCTTTGTCGTGATGCCGGGCTAAAAGCCGCTCTGGGTTTCCGCTACCGTATATCTGACAATCGCAGGCAAAACGCTCTCTGGCAAAGGCTTCCCCTGGAATCAGCCCACGCCTTGAGCCTGGAACAACTGCTTTTGCGTCCGCTGGCCAGAGTTCTGAAACCCCGCTAAAGCCACAGACTACAGAAAGTTCTTGACAACAACAGCCCCTGTAGAATCTTTATAGTTCAGCTTTTATAAAAATAGTCGTCAAGGAGAAATGCTAAGATGTTAAAGACTTCAATCGCTCCGGATGGGAAAGAATTTCATCTCCCCACCGAAGAAGAAAATGAAAAGGAACGTAAACTTTTAGTTAAAATCACTAAAGAAGAGCGCGCCAAAGGCAGAAAGATTGTTGCCGTACAAGGCCTGGGCTTTGTAGGCTGCGTAATGGCCGCTGTGGTGGCAGATGCCACCGATAAAGACGGCAATCCTATTTATTATGTTCATGGACACCAACGTCCCTCCAAACGTTCGTTCTGGAAGGTTCCGGTAATCAATTCCGGCGTGACCCCGGTGAATTCTTCCGATCCGGAAGTACCGGAGATTTTTCAGCGCACTGTGGTGGAAAAGAAGAACTTACGCGCCACCAGTGTAGATAGTGTCTATAGCCTGGTGGATGTGGTGGTAGTTGATATTCAGCTCGATGCCACGAAACCAGCCTTTGGCGAAGCCGAAAAAGGCTATTGCGATATCACTGCTTTCAGAGAAGGCATCCGCATGTTGGGCAAGAACATCAATCCCGAAACTCTGGTATTGGTGGAGACCACCGTGCCCCCGGGAACCTGCGAAAAAATAGTCAAGCCCATACTGGAAGAAGAATTTACCAAACGCGGTATCGATATTGCGCAAAATCCGCCCTTGGTCGCACACTCTTATGAACGGGTGATGCCCGGCTCGAAGTATGTCTCTTCCATCCGCGATTTCTGGCGGGTATTCTCCGGAGTAAACCAAAAGAGTATCGATCTCTGCCGTGAATTCCTCAGCAATGTGCTGAACGTGGAGAAATTCCCCCTTACCCAGCTAGACAGCACAAACGCCTCCGAGCTTTCCAAGACCATGGAAAATAGCTATCGGGCTACCAATATTGCCCTTACTTTGGAATGGGCGCGTTTTGCCGAGCAGATCGGAGTGGATATCTTCAAAGTCCGCGATGCGATCCGCAAACGCAAAGGCACACATGACAATATGCTACGCCCCTCTTTGGGAGTGGGTGGATACTGCCTTACCAAGGATCCCGTGCTCGCAAACTGGGCCATGAGCGCTCTCTTTGACCTTCCCGGTCAGCTCTCGGTGGCCATCAACAGCGTAAATATCAACGATACCATGCCCCTGCATACCATAGACATCATCAAAAAGGAATTCGATGAGATCAAGAATCTCAAAATCACCTTATTGGGCGTTAGCTATCTGGAAAATGTAGGTGATACGCGTCACAGCCCCTCCAAGACCCTGGTGGAATTTTTGCGTAAAGATCTGGCCCGCGTTCGGGCTCACGATCCTTATGTGGAGCATTGGGACGAACTGGAAGAGGTAACGGTGGAAAAAGACCTGGCGGCTACTCTGGAAGGCGCCCAAGTGGTGATCCTGGCCGTGGGACACGATCAATACAAGAAGCTGGAGCCCAAAGAATTGGTCGATATGTGCAAGACTCGTCCGCTCATCGTCGATTGCTCAAACTTCCTGGATGACACCAAAATCAATAAATACAAAGGCTTGGGCTGCAAAGTCCGCGGCGTGGGTAAAGGCCACATCGTATAAAAACCCAAGTTTGCAATAGATATGAATATGGGGCGAGGAAACTTCGCCCCTTTTTTTGAGGTGCAAGATGGATATGAATGATGACCGGCAATGGTGCTCTATAGAGCTCAAAGAGCTTCTGCGCGAAAGCCTGAGCCGCATGATCAAGGGCGAGTTTTCCTCCCATGCGGACGATCCCGTATTCATCACCCGGCAAAGCTATCCCATGTTTACCAAGGTCGATAATCTGCCGCTGTATCCAGAGTCGATCCCGGAGCTTGTTTCATCCTGGGCCAAGTTTGATCCTGCTCAAAAATTTATGCCAGAGGACATTCTGGTGCTGGATCTGGAAACCTCCGGCTTGGGCAGAGGCCGGACAGTAGGCATCATGATCGGCCTGGGCTATTATGAAGGCGGAAAGTTCTATGTGGAACAGATCTTCTTGCCCGATTTTGATGCAGAAGAAAACAGCTTTGATCGTCTGCGCGAGCTCTGTGAAACCCGCTCTTTATTGATCACCTTCAACGGCAAAACCTTCGATGTGCCCGTGCTGGAATCCCGTTTGCTCTATCACCAGATCTGGCTGAATATCAGAGAGATGCAGCATCTGGACTTACTGCACATCGCCAGACGGCTGTGGAAACGTAAATTGCCTTCCTGCGCCCTGGAAACCATCGAATACTACGTTTTGGGACACATCCGCGATCAGGCCCTGGATCTGCCTGGATGCGACATCCCTCAGGCCTACTTTAACTATCTTGCCACCGGTGAAACCGAACTGATCAGACGCATCTTTGTGCATAATCAGGACGACATTCTGCATACGGCGGCGCTTTTCACCTTGATCTGTGATAGCTGTAACTATCCACCGGCCACAGGCTTGGATCCCCGCATCGATTATCATGCCCTGGCCCGGTTGTATCTCAGCCAAGAGCAGCCAGACATGGCCAAGCGCATCCTGCTTGATATGCTATCCCAAGGTATGGTGGACCCTGAGGCGCTCAACGAACTAGGCACCATTTACAAGAGAGAAAAAGACATCGAACAGGCTCTGGCCAGCTATCAAATTGCCGCAGAGCTCGAGCATCCTCCTTCCATGTTGGAATGCGCGAAAATCCTGGAGAGACAAAAGGATTTTGCTGTGGCCTTGAGCTTGAGCCAAAGAGTTCTGAGCTTGGAAGAAGGGCGCTATATGAGGGATTCCAAGCTGATCTTCGAAGTACAAAAGCGCATAAACAGGCTGCAGAGAAAGCTGGCTAAATGATAGAGAATGGTTACACGGATATCGCTTCCCAGTTGGATAGAAAGCCATAAAGCTCTGGTAATTTGATCTTAAGAGTAATCTAACAAACTAGCTGCGCTGCTGCCCCCTCCTATTTGCAGAACTTGGCAAGATTGCTAATAATCTGGATCCGATGATCGGTATCCGGGTGCTCCGCGGAGGGCACTTCCACCAATACAGCAATTCCCTGTTTGATCTCCCTGCAATCGATCTCCTTTTTAATAAAGGGCTTCCAGTCTTTGGGAATCTTGTTCAAAAGGATGGGGCTCACTCCATAGGAGAATTGCATGCCCCGACAAGCAGCTAGATCCAGGCTCACTGCCAGGATCCAGACCGCGGGCTTGAATCTGGAGATCATCCGGGCTGTGTGTCCGGAAACCGTCTGAGCGATCAGCAGCTCCGGCTTCAATTTCTCTACTGTGTAAGCTACGTTTGCGGCTATGATATCTGTGATTTGAGGAGTGTCGATCCCATCCGTTGCGGGCTGTGCGTGGTTGATTCCGGCCTCGTTTTTATGTGTTTCGGTATATGCTGCTATTTTGGCCAGGGTGAGGATCGCATCGATGGGGTATTTCCCGATCGCGGATTCCTCAGAGAGCATCAGGCAATCGGTACCATCAAGCACAGCGTTTGCCACATCTGTAGCTTCGGCACGGGTGGGGCGGGGATTCCGCACCATTGATTCCAGCATTTGCGTGGCTGTGATCACCGGTTTGCCCCAGAGATTGGCCTTCGCGATCAAGCTTTTTTGCACTATTGCCAGACGCTCGATGGGGATCTCCACGCCCAGATCTCCCCGGGCGATCATCATCCCATCCGTTTCCTTTAGGATGGCGTCGATCTTTCCCAGAGCGCCCGAACGCTCCATTTTGGCGATAATAAAGGGATCAAAGCCAAGCTCATGGGCGGCTTTTCTCACTGCCAGGATGTCCTGGGGGCCATTCACAAAGGACTGGCTAATGGCATCCACTCCACTTTCCAGAGCCGCGCGCAAACACTCAGCATCCCTATCTGTGAAGGCACTGATGCCCAAATCCGTATCAGGTAGATTGAGCCCTTTGTTCGAGCGCAATTCTCCCCCCACCACGATCTCGCAAAAGATCTCTTCACCCTTTACATCTGTCACCCTGAGCTGGATCAAGCCATCACTCAGGAAGATGATGTCCCAAGGGCGCACCACCTTGGGTAGCAGGGGAAGGCTGACGGAAACTTTGGTCCAGTCACCGATTATCTCTTTTGTAGTGAGGATGATCTGATCCTTGGGGTGCAAGATGATGGATTCCTGTTTGAGCAAGCCTATGCGAATCTTGGGACCCGGCAAATCCGCCATGATCGTGATATCTACTCCGGCATTCCGCGCCGCTGTGCGCAGTCTTTTGACCACCTTGTCATGATGTTCAAAATCCCCATGTGCGTAATTTAACCTGGCGATATTCATACCGGCCTCTATCATTTGGGTCAACATTTTTGTGGAATCCGTGGCCGGTCCTATCGTACACACGATCTTGGTCTTATTATCATAAATACTCATTATTCCTCCTCGGAGACTACTGCCATATATCAGCTATCACAAGATTTTGTCAAGTTCTTTTGCTGCAGATTTTTGTCCACCCTCGACACGAGACGTATCGAATCCAGCCGTAACGCTGTATTCAGACGGCCGCTCAGCATCAGTTGGTGCGTGCTTCAAACAAAGGCATAGTCACACGGATGGGAGGGATCGAACGGATTTACCCAGATTACATCTGTCAGTTTACCTGATAAGAGCTAAGCTATCAAGTCGTCAAAACCTTAAAACTCTAAAATTAAACAATCCGCTTGACAAAAAAGCCCCTCTGAATTCTAAAGAACCATAGATAGTGATGGGGCCTATAGCTCAGCTGGTAGAGCTTCCGGCTCATAACCGGATGGTTGGGGGTTCGAGTCCCTCTGGGCCCACCACTTTTTTCTTTTCATTTTCTTGTCTTGCCTTATCTTATAACTTAAGGAATGATTATGAAATATATCCAGATCACAGTTCTGCTCCTGATGCTAATGTCAGCTCTGGGAGCTACCAAATACGCAGGAGAGATCTTCAGCTTTAGCCCTGGCGTGGCGAATCAGGCCATGGGCGCTACCGGGCTGAGCTACACAGTGTCGCCTGCGGCGGGATGGTGGAATCCGGCACTTTTGGCGCACGATTCCATGCGCGGGATAGAGCTGATGCGTAGCGAGCACTTTGAGGGCTTACTCAGCCAAAATCAGCTTTCACTCAGCCTGGGCAATGCTATTTCTCTGAATATCAATCATCTGGCCATAGATAAAATCAAGCTTACCAAACTCGAAAACGAGGACGAAATACTCAGCAACGACAACCGCCCTTATGTGTGGAAAACCGTTACGAATCAGGATGTGATCGTGTCTGCCAGCTTCGCCCGTCCCCTGTCCGAACGCATCTTTGTGGGCATCTCGCCCAAATTTGCCTACCGGGATCTTGCAGAGCACAGCGGTTATGGCTTTGGCGCTGATCTGGGCGCACTTTGGACATCCGGCAACCATCTGGCGGTAGGCCTGAATCTGAGAGATTTCTTTGGCACTCAAATCCTCTGGGAAAGTGGCGAACATGAGATTGCCCTGCCCAATCTGGATCTGGAAGCATCCTATGGCTTTGAGCTTTTAAAATATGAGATCCCCGTGCTGCTCGCCCTGCGAGCCCAGGCCTTTCCCGAAGAACGTGGAGAGGCCTCAAACCTCAGCAGTTCTGGCTTTAGCGCTGATCTGCATGCGGGGCTGATGCTGCAGATTATCCCCCAATTGAGCCTGATGACAGGCTACGATGTGGATAGCTTTACCGCTGGTCTCGGTCTGAATATCAAGTCCCTGGGGATAAATTATGCCTTCAAAGCCAAAGCTTATGACAGCCTGGGCTACACTCAGAAGATATCCCTCGGTTATTCATGGTAAAAAAAATAGCCCTTCTGGGCGCGACAGGCTCAATCGGAACTTCCTTTTTTGAGGTTTTTGCTGAGCAGAAAGATCGGCTGCAACTCTCTTTTGTAGCGGCACATCAGAGCTATCAGAAGCTTTGCCCTCCGGCAATGAGGCACGGTGTAGAGATGGCCGTTTTGACCGGCATCACAGATCTATCCGAACAAAAGCACATTCGGCAGAGTTTCCCCCAGCTCAAGCTCTACTTTGGCGAAGATGAACTCATCCGCCTCCTGGAGAATGAGGACTACGATATCGGGCTCAATGCTATTGGCGGTTCCAGCGGTATAGAGGCTACATTCGCCATTTTGAAGCGTGGCAAGAAGCTGGCTCTGGCCAATAAAGAATCCCTGGTCATGGGCGGTCACCTCGTACAAAAACTGAAACAGCCCGGACAGATCATCCCTGTGGATAGTGAACATTCGGCGATCTTTCAGGCTCTGGGACAGCATCCCTTGTCCGAGGTCAAAAAGCTGATCATCACCGCTTCTGGCGGGGCTTTCCGCACTTTGCCTCTGGATGAATTTGCCTCTATCACTCCGGCTATGGCCTTGAAACACCCCAATTGGGATATGGGCGCGAAAGTCACTTTGGACAGCGCCACCATGTTCAATAAAGCCCTGGAAGTGATGGAAGCGCATTGGCTCTTTGATCTGCCCTACGATCGGATCGAAGCAGTGATTCATCCCCAGTCCGTGATTCACTCTTTGGTGCAGTTTATTGATGGATCGTTACTTGCGCAGCTTAGCTCTCCGGACATGAAGCTCCCCATCCTGTATGCTCTTAGCTATCCAGAGCGCTGGAGCTCAGAGCTGGTGCAGACCGATCTGCTCTCCCATAATAATCTTAGTTTTCAGGCTTTGGAATCTGCGCGTTATCCCTTATATTATTTAGGACTTCAAGTGGCCCAGGCTGGCGGTATCATGCCCACCATCATGAATGCCGCCGCTGAGGCCGCTATGCAGCTTTTTCTTGCCGGGACCATCCGCTTTACCGATATTCATCCGCTGGTGGAGCGCACTATCCAGGCTGCAGAGCAGATTCCTGATCCTGATCTTGCCACCATAATAGCCTGCAACAAAGATACTTTTGCCAAGACACTGGCTCTGTATGCTTAAGCAAATAAATTACTCAAATACGGAGATAAAATGAACTTCACAGATTATGCCATTGAACAGATTTTAAGGCTCTGCAAGACCCCCAGCCCCTCTGGTTATACCAAAAAAGCTACTGAGCTTTTGCAAAAAGAACTGGTTGCACTGGGTTTTGAGCCACAGTATTCCCGCAAGGGTTCGGTATTGGCCACCCTGGGGGGAACCGGCAATCCCCTGGTTCTAGCAGCTCACGTGGATACCCTGGGCGCCATGGTGCGCTCTGTCAAAGCCAGCGGCCGCCTGCGTTTCACCAAGATTGGCGGCTATCCTGAGAACAACATCGAAAACGAAAACGTGATAGTCCATACCCGAGATGGCAAAGAGTACACCGGAACGGTCTATATCAATGGTCCCGCGGTGCATGTTTACAGAGATTCCGGCCAAGCCAAGCGCGATGATGAAAACATGGAAATCGTGCTGGATGAGATCGTGAAAACCAAGAAAGATACCTTGGCCTTGGGCATTGCCCCGGGGGATTTTATCTCGTTGGATCCCCGCACCATCTATACTCCCTCCGGCTTTATCAAGAGCCGCCATCTGGACGACAAAGCCAGCGCTGGAGTCCTATTGGCTCTTGCCAAACAGGTATCAGAAGGCAAGCTCAAGCTTTCACGCCAGGTCAGCATCCTCTTTACTACTTATGAGGAAGTGGGCCATGGCGCAGCTTCCGGCTTTCCAGCGGACACTGAGGAGATGATTTCTGTGGATATGGGCGCGGTAGGCGAAGATCTGGGCACTGATGAGTACTGTGTATCGATCTGTGCGAAAGACTCCGGCGGCCCCTATGATTGGGATGTAACCGATGCCATGATCCATCTGGCCAAAGAGCTGAAGCTGCAATATTCTGTGGATATATATCCCTTCTACGGCTCCGATGTGGGAGCTGCACTCAGAGCAGGACACGACATCAAATACGGGCTCATCGGCCCTGGTGTCTTCGCCTCCCATGGCTATGAACGTACCCATAAACAGGCCATTGAGAATACTTTGAAATTGCTTCAGGCCTACGTTAAACAATGATTAATTGAGAGTATCAGGGCGGACTCTGTTCTGCCCTAAAACCCACAACGCTAAAACCTTAAAACCCCCTATATACAAACTGCTCACAGAACTGGAGCGGAAATTGCATGTATGTAGTATAAAATGATAAGTTATATGGAGATATTATGCGAATGAGTGTGCTCGCACTTTTGCTTGCAGCCTTGATGCCGTTTGCTTTAAACGCGGTTTTGCCAAGCTGCTACCACAGTTACGCTGAGATCAGCACGATCCTTTTTGATCTGGAGGCTCAGCATCCGGATATAGCCAAAGTACATGTGATCGGATACAGCCAGGAAGAGGAAGTTCCGATCTATGCCATGCAGATTTCAGCCAATGTCCAGGGCAGTTGGCAGCGTCCCGCTCTGCTTTTTGTGGGGCAGGTGCATGCGGAAGAGATCATGGGCGTAGAGCTCACTTTGAAAAACATTGCAGAGATCCTGGAACGTAGAGATCAAGCGCCTTATGGGCTGTGGATCAATCAACTGGATACCTGGTGGGTGCCTACTCTCAATCCCGAAGGGCACAATGTGGTCACCTCCAACCTCGACACCTCTTATCGCAAGAATAAACGTGATAACAATGGAAACGGCATCTTCGACTATTCCCCTTTAGTGGGTTATGACATCGATGGCGTGGATATCAACCGCAATTTTGACTTCAACTGGGCACATGGCGACACCCTGATGCAGCCCGGTGGCACAGAAGTTTATGACTACTACCGGGGACCCGCGCCCATGAGCGAGAGCGAAATCCAGGCCATCAAACGGCTTGCGGATGAAAAGAAGTTCATCTATAGCATCTGCTGGCACTCCTCCCGAAGCGGCAATTTCTCAGAGAAAGTGTATTACTCCTTCAATTGGAAAGATGTACGCCCCTCCCCGGATTTCATTTTTGCCAAGTCCATCGCCCAGGGCGTGGCCTCACAGATCACCAAACAAGACGGCTCCACCACCTATGAATTCTACCCCAATGCCAGCCGTCAAGGTTGCTTTCATGACTGGATGTACATGCAGTATGGCACCTTCCAACTGCTCATCGAAATGGGAACCCTCGATCTCCAGCCGGAAGAACCTTTGCTGCTGAATACTATATCCCGCTGCAAACAGGGAGTCTGGTGGCTGCTGAACCGTGCCTTGTTGTTTTCCACCGCGGTGCCTTCAAGCTCGCTTCTCACCGGCAACATCAAGGACAGCGCCACAGGAGAAGCCATCTCCGCAGAAATTATTATTCAGGAGCGTCATGCGCCCTGGTTTGTACCCCGCACCTCAGATCCTGAGACCGGACGCTTCTACAAAGCCTTACCCACAGGAACCTATACCGTGCAGACCCGCAAGAAAGGCTATTGGGACAATATCCGTAGTGGGGTAAGGGTAAACAACGGATCCTGGACCCAGCTCAATCCTGAACTGACTCCCAAGCAGCCCGCCATCCTGCAAGGTTCGGTGCGTAGCGCAGGACAGGATATCAGTGCCATTATGCTGATCAAGGATATTCAGCCGGACACCCTGATCGTGGATGGAGGCTATATCTATCACGGCTACGAGGGCGAATACACCATCGAGATTTATGCCGAAGGCCACTATCCCTATATAGGACAGATCTATCTTAATCCAGGCACCCAGCATCACACCTTCGATCTCAGTGCAGCCGAAGTCCTCTTCTTTGAAGATTGGGAATCTGGCACCAGTGCCTGGGAGATAGAAGGTCCCTGGGTTTTGCAGAACGAACTTTCCGTCTCGGGACACGCCATCACCGATAGCTGGGGTGGACGCGGCCACTACGCTCAAAATTGCGATGTCTGGATCAAAACAGTAAACCCCATCTTCATCCCTTCCAATGGCTCACCCCTGCTGCACTTTGACTCTCACCTTTATACCGAGTGGGATTTTGACCCCGTGACTGTGGAAGTCTCTACAGATGGCAATGAATGGACCCAGGTTTTTGTCAAATCCGGCCGTCACGATTGGTGGCAAAAGGAATATGTCAATCTTGAGGATTACTCCGGACAAAACATCTATCTGCGCTTCCGTTTGGTGGACCAAAGCATAGATGAGAAGCTTACCGATCCCGGCTGGACTCTGGACAATATCACCCTGGTCACAGGCAGTGCCACTGCCAATGACGATCAGAGCGTCCCCGGCCTGCCACAAGCTGCATTGTACCCGAATTTCCCCAACCCCTTCAATCCCCAGACCACGATCAGATATTCTTTGGCCTTTGCCGGGGAAGTCACACTTGAGATCTTCAACCTCAAGGGTCAACGGGTAAGAAGCTATACTCCTGGTGCGCAAGCAGCGGGTAATCATGCCTTTGTCTGGAATGGCACTGATGATCAGGGACTGGGTGTGGCCAGCGGAATATATTTCTACCGTCTGAGCTCACCGAAGTTCTCACAAAGCCGTAAAATGATTTTAATGAAGTGATAAGAGTTTTAACGTTTTAACGTTTTAGCGTTTTAACGACCTCCCTGATTCAGCCCACAAAAATACCGGCTCTCGAACTGAGAGCCGGTACTAATTTAAGGAAGCTATCTGTTGATCAGACTTCCATAATCTCTTTTTCTTTGGATTTTTCTACTTCATCGATCTTCTTGATCCATTCATCAGTGATATCCTGAATTTCTTTGAGGAATTTCACCTCATCGTCTTCGCTGATCTCGCTGTCTTTTTCCATCTTTTTCACGGAGTCATTGGCGTCTCTGCGAATGCTGCGGATCGCGATGCGGGCATCTTCACCCAGCTTTTTCAGATCACGCACGATCCCCTTGCGTTTGTCCTCTGTAAGAGGTTGAAAGGGCAGACGGATCAGGTTGCCGTCATTTTCCGGGGTGATGCCAATATTAGCGCCCAGGATGGCTTTTTCGATATCAGCCAGGGTAGTTTTGTCCCAGGGTTGAACGACTATCGTTCGGGCTTCCGGGATCGAGATATTGCTCAGTTGTTTGATGGGGGTAGGCTGTCCATAATAGTTGATTTTGATATCATCCAGGATAGACACGCTCGCCCTTCCCGTCCGTACTCTGGAAAAATAGAGCAAGAGGGTATCAAAGGATTTCTGCATTTTCTCGTTAGTAGTATCTTTCAGTGTTTGCATCATTTACCTCGGTTTTAGGGATGAATGTAGGTGCCGATATTGGCATCCTGCAGTGCAGCTTTCAAGTTTTGTGGCTTCAAGATGTTGAAGATCTTGATCGGCATGGAGTTTTCCGCTGCCAAAGAGAAGGCACTGAGGTCCATCACTCTGAGGCGCTGCTCCAGGCAGGTCTGATAAGAGGCATCTTGGATAAAGGTCGCATTGGAGTCTTTCATTGGATCGGCAGTATAGAGCCCATCCACCTTGGTGGCTTTGAATACGATATCCAGCTTTAGTTCCAAAGCTCTGAGCACAGCAGCGGTATCCGTGGTAAAAAACGGATTTCCCGTGCCACCAGCCACAAAGCAGATTTTGCCTTGGGACAGGGCTGCTTGCACCTTGGGCGCACTGTAATGCACTGCTACTTTATCCAGCACAAAGCTAGAAAAGACCTGTGCATCACAGCCTTTGGAAAGCAGAATCTCGCTGAGGTACAGCGCGTTTTGGATCGTGGCCAACATACCGATATTATCCAGAGTCACCCGGGAAAGGCTCTTATTGGTCGAACTTCCGCCCCGGAAGATATTGCCTCCGCCCAGAACTACAGCAATAGTGTAGCCCATGTTCTTCAGCTCTATCAGTTCATCGGTAAGCCGGTCGCAAACCTCATCATCAAAGCCAAAGCCGGAAGTCCCGGCCAGAATTTCGCCACTGAGTTTCAGCATCAGGCGGTTGATCTTTTCGGGTTTGAAAGTGCTTTTCATCTTAGGTTGCAGGCGGTTTATTCGCCTAAAGCGTAACGAACAAAGCGTGCAATCTGGATATTCTCACCAGTCTTGCTGATGGCTTCGGTAAGTAGATCTTTGACGGTTATTTTTTCGTCGCGGATGAGGCCTTGCTCCATCAATGCGTGTTCGCTGCAATATTTCCTAATGTTGCCTTCAACGATTTTTTCCACAATTTCGGGGCTCTTTTTCTCATTGATGGCTTTGTTTTTGGCAATTTCTTTTTCACGTTCGATGATTTCGGGATCGATACCTTCGGCGGTGATGGCCAAGGGGCTATTGGCTGCGATCTGCAAAGCGATCTCTTCGGCCAAAGCTTTGAATTCAGCGGTTCTGGCGACAAAGTCTGATTCGCAATTCAGCTCAAGCAATACGCCGATCTTGCCATTAAAATGGATGTAGGAATAAATGAGTCCTTCTTTGGTGTCGCGCTGGCTTTTAGCCTCGGCTTTAGAAATTCCGCGTTCCCGCAGATACTTGATGGCGTTATCTACGTTGCCATCAGCTTCTATCAGAGCTTTGCGGCATTCCATCATGCCTACTCCAGTTCTATCGCGCAGTTGTTTTACCATAGTTGCGGTAATATCTGCCATTTTGTACTCCTTAGTTCTGTGGATAAATTGCTGCCTGCCGGCAGTTGCCAGCAGGCAGCAGATGATTATTATTCAGTTGCGGCTGTTTCCGCTACTTTTTCTTCTTTTTCTGCAGCTACGGGTTCTTTGGTCTTAGCTGCTACTGGTTCTTCGGTCTTAGCGGCCACAGGTTCTGCTTTTTCTGCTGCTGCGGGCTCTTTGACTTCTGCTGCTACAGTCTCTTCGGGGACAGATTCCTGCTCTTCTTTTACGACTTCAGGACCGTCTGCACCTTCGCTGGCCAGGCCCCGTCCTTCGATCACGGCATTGGCCATGATGTCGGAAATCAGGGTGATGGCACGGGTAGCGTCATCATTTGAGGGGATTACATAGTCGATGAGATCGGGATCGCAATTCGTATCCACCATCGCTACGATGGGGATGCCCAGGATGCGCGCTTCATGGATGGCGATATCTTCATATTCGGTATCCACCACAAAGATAGCTCCAGGCAGAGCGTCCATTTCACGGATTCCGCCCAAAGAAAACTCGATCTTATCGTGCATGCGTTTCATCTTCTGTGCTTCAAGCTTGGTATAGCTGGCCAGGGTGCCATCGGCTTCGATTTCTTCGAAATACTTCATCTTTTCGATGCTCTGACGGATGGTGGACATATTGGTCAACATCCCGCCATACCAGCGTTGGTTTACGTAAAATACACCAGACTTGGCGGCGGCATCGACGATGGCGCTTTGAGCCTGTTTTTTGGTGCCTACGAAGAGTACGTATTCCTGACGGCTCGCCACTTCTTTGATAAATTGGTAGGCTTCATTAATAGCATCGACCGTCTGTTTGAGGTCGATGATGTGGATCCCATTGCGTTTGATGAAGATATATTTCTTCATCTTGGGGTTCCATTTGAAAGTCTGGTGACCAAAGTGGACACCGGCTTCCAGTAGTTGTTTCATAGATACAACGGACATGTGATTACTCCTAATCTACGGTTAATATTTCCAGCCAAAGGATATACGCAATTCAGAGGGAACAATATTCCCCTCACCGCCTTGCAACTCGCTTTGGTGGTTTATTTTGGCATCGCTGCCAGGTTTTGGTTTCACTTTCTTGAAAGCTTTCATTACCATTGGAGGGGGAAAGATATCCCCCCGTAAACCAACAGATTAACGCTTGGAGAATTGGAATTTCTTCCGGGCTCCAGGTTGACCGGATTTCTTACGCTCCACCATACGGGGGTCGCGAGTGAGAAATCCACGGGCTTTCAGGATGGGTCTCAGCTTCTCATCATATTCTACCAGTGCACGGGAAATGCCGTGACGAATCGCGCCAGCCTGGCCGGAAAGACCACCGCCACGAACGTTTACGTACACGTCAAAACTATCAGAAAGACCTACGGTCTGCAGCGGTTGTTCCACTACCATTTCCAGGGTTTCCCGCTGGAGGTATTTCTTCATCTGCACTTTGTTGATGATGCGTTTGCCGGTGCCGGGGGTAATACGAACCCGGGCTGTGGCAACTTTTCTTCTTCCTACGGCATCAAAATTTTGCATATTCTGTCTGTCTCCTTACAAGGTAAGTTCCACAGGCATTTGCGCGGCATGAGGATGCTCGCTACCTGTGTAAACTTTTAGTTTTTTCATCATTGCGCGTCCCAGGGTATTCTTCGGCATCATGCCTTTTACGGCATGCTCGATAATACGCTCTGGATGCTCTTCCAATACTTTGGCATACGGGATCTCTTTCAGTCCACTGGGATATCCACTAAAAGATTTATAAACCTTTTGCAGGGCTTTGAGCCCGGTTACACGAACTTTGTCGGCATTGATCACTACTACGTAATCTCCGGTGTCCAAATTCGTTGCAAAATACGGCTTATTTTTACCACGTAAAATTGTGGCAATCTTAGAGGATAATCGACCAAGAGGCTGACCCGTAGCATCTACGACATACCAGGCTTGGATAATGTCGCTCGGGCTGGGAGTTAGGGTCTTCATTGATTCTCCTTTTGCATTTTTATACAGTATGCCAGATTTTTGGATATACAGATAATGTCAAGAAGAAACGGATTTAATTGAGAATTGAGGATGGAGAATGGAGAATTTTGGGGCTTTCCTGAGCTTTTCCCTATTCACTTTTCACTCTTCTCCCTAATGCGTTGTCGTGGAGATGACGTGGAGATAGGAGGAATAAATACTGCTATCTACAGGGGAAATGGAGGATGGGTTATTAAGGGAGGATTGAGCGATGTAGCTGAGCTGTTCTGCAGTCTACTGAGATTTTTGAGTTTTCCGGTACAAAGGGTTTTGAAATTATGGCGATTTTATAGCTTTCTATCTGATCTAATCATCGGTTTAGTCCCCAAAAGCTAAGATGCAGGAGTAAAACAGCCTTGATGACGGTCTTGAGCGGAGTTTTATCATGCTCAGAACAAGCAAAGCAGTTATCTGTAATAATCATCATCTGAAACCCAAAAGTCTGCATTGGAAAAATCCTGCCACACTATATAAACCAGAATAGCGACAGCAACAACAGTTATCCCAAAACCGGTGGCAGCGTAAGTTAAATTTTTTTTTACGAGATACATCGCTGAAGGAAGATATGTAACCAGAAACATAATCTGCTCCCATTGATTGCTCCAACATAATAACTTTCTGGGGATCAGGCTGAGGATCGGAAATTGCAGCAGCCATAATACCCAAAGGGCCAAAAACCAACCCACCTAACAGATAGGCACCTTGCCCCATTGCGTCTTTTTCCCCATCAACTGCGCCTTCCTCGAAAGTGTTTTGAGCACAGGAATCTGCCTCTATCACCTGGGGGAAGTCCTGGCAAAAAGCCACGGAGCTAAAGACCACTAAGGCAAGAGTCAATAAAACAGATTTGGACACGGGTTTCATACATGACTCCCTCTCACTAACATAATTTGGTATCAATAACATTATAATTGTTAATGAGCGAAAAGCAAGTTAGTGATTTGATATTCATCATATTGCTGGGAAATGCTCTTTGTGCTAAAAAGCATGTTTTTAAGCACAGCTGCGGACGCTGCACCTGCCCTCTTGCCATAAATAATCTTCCACGGGACTTCAATAAGCCGGATTCTGTATCCCGGCGAGCCGGGATTGATGTCTATCCCTCTGGGCCAAAACTCACGCTTTGGCTCAAGCTGCCTACCCGGAAGCGGTGTGGGCACACCATAGCTTCCCTATTTGGCATTGCACCGGATAAGGCATTCCTGGCTGCCACTGTCACCAATGGCACCGGTGGTCTCTTACACCACCATTTCACCCTTGCGGGGCACCACTAAAGTACCACGCGGTTTGTTTCTGTGGAGCTGGCTCTGCATTGCTGCAGCTTCCCGTTAGGAAGTATCCTGCCCAAGGTGTCCGGACTTTCCTCTGCGCCCTAGGGCACAGCAGACATCTTTCGTTCCCGTGGAAGAAACTATATATTTCACACCGTAGCACTGTCTTCAGACGGTGCTACGGGCGGCGTTACAGATATTTTAACATATCCCGGTCGGTCACGCCAGCATAAAGTTCGATAAAGGGCTTCACCGGGCTGATTTTAATCTTGGGGAAAAATACTTCTTCCACCTGGAAAAAGCCGACAGAGGCGTTCATTTCCACTTCGATGCGGATGGGCTTCTCCTCGCCCTTCATGATGCGTACCTTTTGGATGGCACCTGCTGAGGTGCGGTGAATATCCCCAATGCGCGCTTTCGTAGAGAGCATTGCCGGAATTCTGGCTCTGCCTTTTTCCATGTCGCTGCCATCTCCGATCAGCACCAATCCCGCCTCCAGAGAGTGGATGGTGTGGGTGGCCATGTGCCCGAAGATGCCTTCCACCGCGATGCATTTGATGGCGGCTTTGATGTGGTATTCATCTTCTTTGTGGGTAGCGGCCAAAATCTTGTCGATAAAGGGGATGGCGAGCTGGATGCTGACAAATTCATGCGAATCCCGCGCCACGCTCATGCCCATATCGTGCATTATTGAAGCCATAATCACGGCCATCAGAGAATCGTCTGCCGTGCCCACTTTTTCTTTTTCCAGATTCATCTGAATGCCGGCTTCATTGAGCAGCTTGAACATCAGAATCGCATTCAGGGCGGCAGTGCGCATGTGTACAGGCCCGTGATCGTTGAAGCCCAGGCGTTTGATCGACACTATATTAGCGTATTCCTGCAGGGCCTGGATTTCGGGATCGGCAAAGAGCATTTCTGCTGTTTTCAGGGCCTTACCGCTCAGGAGCTTCAGGATTTTACGCTCTAATTGTTGTTGTTTTACTGATTTATTCATGTATTTATTCTCCTTGATCTGCGGTGCCCCAACTGCACGATTGTTCTTGTGAGCTTTCCGCATTAGTTTATCCCGCCTTTGGTCTCTGGAGGGATCAGCTTGAGTATTTCATCTGGTAAACCTAAGATCCTGGCGATCTTAAGTGCATTCATGGGCACAGTCCTATTGGCAGAAAGGCTGATCAGGCTATAGTCCATGGCTTTAGCCAGAGCGATGAGTCTGCTTCCCAGATCATCTTCCAGATGCTGGGCAAAGCTGCTGTCTATGCCTTTGATCTGATATTGGCTCACCATTTTGAGTTGCGCTGGAGCGCTGAAATGCGTGGCGGCGACGGTGGTGTGGATGCTTTGCACCAGATAAGTAATCACCGCTGTGGCCAAGGCTTCACCCTCACGAGGATTGGTGCCTTTGGCAAATTCATCCAAAAGAAAGAGTCCGCGTCCGCTTTGCTGTAGAGCTTTGGTAAAATCCACCACCTCTGCTCCAAAGGAAGAGAGGTTATCCGTCTGTGTGGCATGATTGTAATAAACAAAATCGTAGTGCGGCAGTGTGGCAGATTCTGCGGGCAAAGGAATGGCATATTTGAGCAAATAGGCGCATTGAGCCAGGCATTTCAGGATGCTGGTCTTGCCGCCCATATTTGGCCCGGTGATGAGATTGGCAGCGGCGCTAAAGCTGAGATCCAGCTTTTGATAAGGTCTTGCGCCTGCTTCCAGACTGAGTTGCAGAGGCAAATTGCGCGCTTGTTTCAGTTTGATCTCCTCGCCCAAACGCGGAATGCAGCAGTCGTAACGCAGGGCAAAATCTGCCAGAGCGTAGTCCCAGCCCAGCTCTTTCACAGTCTGCACGGCCTGTTCCAAAGCGGGATGATGCTCTGAAATCTGTGCTGAGAGCTGCTCTAAGACCCGGTCTTCTTCGAGGCCCAGGGCTTTATTGGTCTCGGCGATCTGCCGTTTCAGCTCGTTTGTTTCCATGTTATCGGACAAGGTAAAGCCCAGATTGGCAACGCTTTCTCTATTCAGAACGAAGAAGCCGCTGCTCTTGATCTTCAGGGTCAGATCCTGCTGCTGGCGGGCGAGGACAAATTCCTCTTTGAGCTGGGGCAGATTCAGCAGTTCTCTGGCCTCACTAAGTAGCTCATGGCGCCGGTGTTTCAGTTTCAGGCTCAGGGTTTGGCGGATGCCATCCAGCTCGGCGAGCTTGGTGCTATAGGCTGTAGAAAGTCGGAAATAAGGAATCTTGCCACCATCGGGGTCCAGGAGCTCAAAAAGATCGCCCAAATCCGGGATCTCATAGCTTAAGACCTCTTGCTGAATCATGTAGGCGCGCAGGGCTTGATAGTGCCAGACAAAGCTTTTGAGTTCGAAAATCTCGTGGATACTGAGTTTATTATTGCGATACATTGCGGGATTCAGCTCGGAAATGTGCGCCAGCAGGCTATCCCATTTGGGGCGCTTCTCGCTCCCCAGCTTTTTTAGTAGTAAAGCTCGTCTCTGATAGGCTGCCTTGATTTCATCAATACTAAGGCGTTGACGGCCGAGTTTATGGCGCTTCACAGCGGCGATAAAATCCGAAGGGACCTCGATCAGATCAAAGATCTGATCCAAGCCCAAAAGCCGGCTAAGCTGTTTATTCATATCCATATTTTCCTTAAAAAAACAGAATTCCGACTTGGCGATCCCTGTCAATGATTTTCTGATAGGTACAGGAATTCACCACCTTTGTTTTGACTTAAAAACGATCTTTCTTTTGTTGCTTTACCAGCTATAAGTAAGTTCATTATTAATTACCTGCCAGATGGTTATAGAGCCACTTCGGTCGTTTTTGAGTTTAAACAAAGACTACTGTGAGTAGGATAGCCTGAGATCGCAGTGTGGTGATTCTCCTGTTTAAACTCACAATTTTGATTAGAGACAAGGTATAGCGCTGTTGAAAGAAAGTGAGATAGGGGAATATCTGTAGCAGAACAAGCAAAGCAAAATTGTAAGTCAAAACAGGAACCTGGCAGGTTCGCAGACGGGCAGGGAAAAAAAAGCCTTGTCAGAAAAGCCAATTGCTTTATCATAGTTTATCTTGCAAATTTGTAAGGACTGTCAGCCAGCTTTCGTCCATTGTTTCATATGGGTCTTTGGCTCTGACAGCTTAGTCCCAGGGAGATAATTGAATGCATCGATACATCGTTATAATCGCGCTCCTGTTCATGCTAAATCTATCCGCACAGGAAGCCCGGCCGATCAGTCTGCAGGCAGCCAAAGATATGGCTTTGCAGCAAAACCAGAACTTCCAGGGAGAAAAAGCAGCCCTGGAGGCAGCAAAATGGAATAAGACCAGTGCTATGTCTTCCTTTTTGCCAAGTTTGAGCCTCGCCGGGACCCTTTTACATATGGATCCCGCGCGCACGATCCCCGCAGGCGGACAGAATGTAACCCTGAACAAAGACCAGCGCTCCCTCGCTTTGAGTCTTTCGCAACCGCTTTTTATGGGTGGCAGGCTGTATCAGTCTTACAAGATCGCCTCGGCTTCTGCGCAAATGGCGAGTCTGAGCCTCGAGATGGAGGAGATTCAGCTGCAAGCTGAAGTGGAGACGAAATACTATGCGGTTTTGCAGCTCATGGACATCCTTGAGATCGCGACCAGAGAACATGAGCAGGCCGTTCAGAATATGGCTGTGGCGGATCTGAAACTTGAGACCGGCATCCTCTCGCGGGCGGATCATCTGCGCTTTCAGGCCAGTCTTGCCAATAAGGACATTGCCCTTTTGCAGGCAGAAACCGCTTACGATCTGGCACTTAGGGGTTTCATGAACTTTCTGGGAGCTGATGAGCCGCTGCTGCCAGAGGCTATTGAGCTGGATGAGACGGAGATTCAGCGCTTGACCAAGCTGGATAAACAGGAGATTAAAAGCTTTACAGACAGGGTCTATAATCTGGCGCAAAAGCAGAATCAGAGCCTGAAGATATTGGACAAAGGCGTGGAGATCTCCCAGAGAGGACAAAAGATTGCCAACGCTTCATTTTGGCCCAGCCTCACCCTGGTGGGCAGCCGGACTTATGCCGAAAATGGCCTTGATCGCTATGAATTTGAGGCCGCGAATCAGATCATGCTCAATCTCTCGGTGCCGCTATTGCCTCAGCTAGGCAATTATGCCAATAGCCGCAAGGCTTACTATCAGGCTCAGCAGACCGCCTTTAACGCAGAATCTGCCAAAGACGGCATCGATCTGGGCCTCGAAGCGGCAGCGATCAACCTGATCAACAGTGCCAGAGCCGTGCAAAACGCCCAGCTTTCGCTGAATATCACCGAAGAAATGTATGCCCAGATCAGCGAGCGTTTTCGCGTGAATATGATCTCTACGCTCGAACTGATGGATGCAGAGCTGATGGTCTCTGCCAGCCGCATGGCACATGCCAGAGCCTACTACGATTTTCTGAAAGCACGCCTGAACCTGCTCTCCCTGATGGGCAGCCAGGATGAAGAACTGCTCAGCACAATATTTACCCGCTAAGATGGAGGAATCTTGAAAATAAGATACATACTACCGCTTTTGCTCATCCTGACCTTAAGCGCCTGTGGCAAAAAAGAAACTACTGCAAAACCCCGCGGATCCAGAGGTGATGACCGCCAAGCTGTGATGATCGAAGAGCTGGCACTGCGTGATGTGGACGAATATATCAGAGTCTCCGGCAAACTGGAAGGCATCACCGATATCGTGATGAGCTCAGAAAGTGCCGGACGAGTTTTGGCACTGTACAAGAAATTAGGCGATACCGTGAAGCAAGGTGAACGCCTGGGTATGGTGGAGAATGAAGTCTTAAAGATCCGCTTGCAGCAGGCTGAGACAGCCTTCTCGGCAGCAGAATCAAGCCTGGAAAACCTGCAGCGGAATCTGGATTATGCCAGCAGTTCGCGCGCGAAAAACCTGATCTCAGAAGCGGAATACAGCACCGCACTTTCTGCCTTCAGGAATGCCAAAGCAGGCTTTGACGGCGCTAAGGCTGGCTTGGAATCTGCCCGATTGGCCTTTAATAATTCCTATCTTTTGGCTCCTGAAAAGGGACGCATCTCGCAGGTGCATGTGGCTTTGGGACAATACATAGCGCCTGGAGCACCCGTGGTGAGCATCACCGATGCCAGCACCCTGATCCTGAAATCCGGTGTGGGCGAAAGCCAGATCGGCAAAATCAAAGTGGGACAAACCGCCACCATCAGCCATCAGGGCAAAGAGTATTCCGCCAAAGTGCGCGGCCTGGGCATCCGGCCTATGCTTGGCAGCTCAAACTATCCCGTAGAGCTGGCAATCTCCGGTGGCAGCGGCCTTTTGCCCGGCATGGTGGTCTCTGCCAAAATCAAGGTCAATACCTATCGCGATCTGCTTTACACCGAAATCGCCAATATCGAGAATCAGTACGATAAAAACTATCTCTATGTGGTGCGCGAAGAGGGCGAAAAGGTCTTTGCCGACAAGCATGAAGTCACCTTGGGCAAGAGCATCTCTGAATTTGTGGAGCTTACAGGCGGGGTGGAAGTAGGGGATAAAATCGTGATTTCCGGTGGCGAAAACCTCGAAGACGGCTCGGCCGTAAACATCCGGAACTAAGCCATGATTTCCATTGCAGAAACTTCGTTAAAATACTCGATCCTGGTGAATATGCTCACCCTGGCCATCATGGTCTTTGGCCTGATTTCCATGGTCAATATGCCCAGGGAAGAGTTTCCCGCGGTGGATTTTGGCACGACGCTGGTGGTAGTGATCTACCCCGGAGTCTCTCCTGCCGAAATCGAGCAACTCGTCGTGCGCAAATTGGAGCTGGCACTCAGTGATCTGGACGATCTGGATTACCTCGAAGCCACCGCTCAAGAAGGACGCGCCACCATCCGGGTGGTATTTACCACGGGGGTTTCGCCGGATGAAGCATTTGACAGGGTGGGCCGTGAAGTGGCCAAGGTGAATGATCTGCCTACGGACGCTCTGGCCCCGATGATTATCCGCCTCAGTATGCGTGAGCTGAACCCCATCGCGCAGGTAGCGGTGAATGGTAAAGGCATGTCTGCCATGGCCCTGCGGGAAATCGCGGAGAATCTGGAAGATGGCCTGCGCAATATCAAAGATATCTCCAAAACCGAAACTGTAGGCGCTCGCGAGCGTCAAGTCTGGGTGGATGTGGATCAAGACCGTTTGGATGCCTATGACCTCAGCCTGAATGACATTTCGGCTGCTCTGGGCGGTAGAAATCTCAATATTCCGGGTGGCTCTGCCCGCTTTGGCAGGCTGGAATTTTTGGTGCGGACTTTGGGAGAATTCAGCAATATGGACGAGCTGGGAGAACTGATCCTGCTCTCTGATGCCGAGGGCCGCGCCATCAAGGTCTCGGATGTAGCTACAGTGCGGGACACTCTGCAAAAGCCGCTTTCCTATGCCAAGCTCAATGGCGAGTCCTCGGTCTCCATCTTTTTATACAAAAAAGGCAGCGGCAATATCATCTCCATCATGGGGGAAGTGCGCAAGTATGCCAGGGAATTTGAGAAATCCGTGCCCGGCATCCAGGTAAGTGTGCGCAATGATGGCTCGATCGATGTGAAGAATGGCATCAACGCCCTGGGCAAGAGCGCTTTGATCGGCATCCTGCTGGTCTTTGCAGCTCTGTTTATCTTCCTGGGTTGGCGCAATGCACTTTTGGCCTCCTTTGGCATTCCGCTCTCGATCCTGATTGCCTTTATCATCATTCCTTTTTTTGATGTTACCCTGAACAACCTGACTATCTTTGGCTTCATCATCGTGGTGGGTATGGTGGTGGACAACGCCATCGTGGTGCTGGAAAATATCCACCGCTATCGGGAAGAAGGCTACTGTCACCGGGATTCCATCGTGATGGGTGTGGATCAGGTAATCGGGCCGGTATTCTCCTCTACTTTGACCACTCTTTCCGCTTTTCTGCCCCTACTGCTCCTGGAAGGCATCATGGGTCAATTCCTGGGAGTCTTTCCCATCGTGGTCTCACTGGCCTTGATCGGAAGCTGGTTTCAGGCGATGGTGGTTTTGCCCAATAATGTCTTCCAGTTTGCCCGCAAAGAGCCGCGCAAAGAAGATCGCAGTACCAAGATGATCCGCCCTCTCATCTCCCTCTATCAAAGAGGAGTGAAAAAGGCTCTGAAGCATCGCCAGATCACGATCTGGGGCACTGTGCTCCTGCTGGTGACTTCCTTTTTGATCATGGGCTCTGGCGCCATCAAATTTGAATTCTTCCCCTCTACCCCTTCGCAGACCATCAGGCTGCAATTGCAGACTCCCATCGGTACGAACCTGGATGAGACAAACCGCATCGTAGAACAGGTGGAAGAGTATATCGGCATCATGCCCGCCAAGGACGATGTGACCTACGTGGTAGCCAATGTGGGCGCTCAAGGCGGAGAAACTCAACGCAATTTTGCCTCCAATAACGCCCAGGTGAATATCGACCTGGTTGATCTCAAAGCGATGAAATACACTAACGAGCAAATCCAAAATGATATCCGTAAATTCTGTGAGGACCTGCCGGGCTTGTATTCCTACCGCTTTTCAGCGGGACGTAGTGGTCCGCCAGTGGGTAACGACGTGGATATCCGCATCAAAGGTCCCAGCCTGGAACGCCTGGCCTTCATCAGCGATATCATCAAAGGCAACCTGCGCTCCATCCCCGGAGTCACTGATATCGATGATAGTTACGACAGCGGCAAGAAAGAAGTGCGCATCATCCCGCATCACGACAAGCTTGCCATTTATGGCTTCAGCGTGGCGCAGATTGCCGGAACCATCCGCATGGCTTCCACCGGCTCTGAAGTCAGCAAATACCGCGGTGAAGGGGTGGACGAATATCCCCTGATTTTGAAGCTCAAAGACGAATACACCCAGGATTTGGAGAACCTCAAAGACCTCAAAATCCGTAGCCGCAAAGGAGAACTGGTGGCCCTGCGCGAATTGGCAGATTTTGAGATTGCCTCCTCGCTGTCCCGCATTGAACATCGGGATTCGGACCGTGTGCTGAGGGTCACCGCCAGCGTGAGCAGCTATGAAGAGAATGGTAAGACCAAAAAGCGCACCCCCTCCGAAGTGCAAAATCTTTTGACCGGCGGCAGAGGAAGCTCCGGCGAGGGCTATCTGGATGGCTTTTCCCAACGCTTCCCTGGCTACAGCTATGAATTTGGCGGCGTGCAGGAAGAGCAGCGTAAAAGCTATGCCTCGCTGGGGCGGCTTTTCATCCTGGCACTACTAATGATTTATACCATTCTGGCCAGTCAATTCCGCAGCTATGTGCAGCCTTTGGTAGTGATGATGACCATCCCCTTCGCCTTTATCGGCGTGATCTTTGGCCTCTTGGTTACCCGGCTGCCCTTCTCGTTGAACACCCTGATTTCGGTGGTAGCTTTGGCAGGAGTGGTGGTGAATAACGCCATCATCCTCATCGATTTCATCAATCAGGAACGCGAAAAAGGCGTGGACCGCTGGAATGCCATTATCAATAGCGGTTCGGTGCGCCTGCGTCCCATCATTCTCACCACTGCCACCACAGTGGCCGGCATGCTGCCACTGGTCTTTTCCAGTGATCCTTCTTCGCAGGCCTGGCGTCCTCTGGCGGTGAGCTTCACCTTCGGGCTGCTCTTTGCCAGCGCGCTCACCCTCTTCATCATTCCGGTGATTTACAGTATGGTAGATTCCTTCTTTGGCAAGTTTGGCCTCACCAGATTCAAGGAGCACAGCAAGTTTAGCGAAGTAATGGAGTGCAAACAGCAAGATGATAATTAAAGACAAGGAGCACAAGCCCGTAGCGGCGGACTCCGTTCCGCCTGCAACATATAACACAAAGGAGCAGAAATGAACTTTTACCTGAACTGGGTGCAAACCAGCCCCATCCTGAGCACGATCATACAATTCGCCATCTTGGGCACCATCGGTGAAATCATCTCCAAATGGCTCGTGCAAAAGAGTTTCAAATATCCCTTCAGCCTCCCCATGACCCTGTGGAAGATGCTGGTCTGGGCTGTCCTGGGCGTCGGCACCAAATACGCCTTCAAAGGCTTTAGCGGCTTCGTGAATGCCTTAATTGCGAGCGGTATGTGGCCCGATTTTCAGCCTCGCAGCTTCGGCTATGCTTTCTCGCTGTCCGCCCTGATGAACCTGCAATTCGGCCTCTTTCTGGTCATCATGCACCGTGTCCTGGACAACCTTCCGGAAAAGCAGAAGAACTGGAAGAATCTGGATAAGAGTATGTACAGCCTGCTCTGGTTCTGGATTCCGGCGCACACGGTTACCTTTATGGTGCCCTCTGACCTCAGGATCGGGCTGGCAGCCCTCTGGTCTATCGCTTTAGGCCTTATTCTTGGGTTCTTCAACAGAAAGTAAAACTGTCGCAATCAGGAGATCAGCGCCCAGTCCCCTGCTCTGGCCGCTGATCTTTTGGCTTGCGGGCATTGTGATCGGGCGCCATCTGGCGCCTGGGCTCTGGTTCTCCCTGGCTTTGGCAGGAGGCTTTGTGCTGCTGGCGGTCTTTTGTAAAGGGCTGCGGCCGCCTCTGATTCTGTTGCTGTTTTTAATCGGTGGCAATCTGCACTGGCAGGCGCATAAGCCCAAAGCTCAACCCTTTGCAGATTATCTCTTGCAGCGGGGGCAGATCCAGCAAGAGATCAGCTTCAAAGTGCAGGCAAGTTCCGGTCCCAATAGCTACCGGGTTCAGCTTTATGAACTGGCAGGACACCAGCTTTCTGAGCCCATGTTGCTCGTTTACCTACAAGAGCTTAGCATAGGCGGCAGCTACCATACTTTGGCAGAAATCCAGCCTCTGCGTGATGATCCCATTCTGGATATTCATGCCCGGAATTATCAGGGGATCATCCGCCCTGTAAAGACTTTGGAGTCTGTGGAAAGCACGGATGCTCCTACTCTTATTTTCAGAGCACGTAAGGCGATACAAGATAGATTGGACAAGGCTTTGGGAGTATATTCCCCTCTGGCTCAGGCCCTGCTTTTGAGCGATTCAGATTTCAAGCGTGAGCACCGGCAAAGCCTGAATCGGGCGGGGATCATGCACCTGGTGGTAGTGAGTGGCTTGCATGTGCTGATGCTAAGCCTCTTTCTGTTGGTCATCCTGCGGGCGATCTTTCCGCGAAGCCTGGCCGAGGCTGTCTTCATGCTCTTGCTTTTGGCTTTTGCAGCGCTGAATAACTGGGCTCCACCCATTACCCGCGCCATGCTCATGATCGATCTGGCGCTACTCTCCCGCTGGCTTTCCCGTCCTTTATCGATCGCGCAGAACCTCTCGGTTTCGCTCTTCGTGATTACCATCGTCAGTCCTGCTCAACTCTTCAATCTGGGCCTGCAACTCTCTTTTACCGCAGTGGCTTTGATCGCCTTTGTTCTGCCTTTATTTCGATCCCCAAAGGAGTCCTCTGGCCTAAGGTCTTTTCCCCGTACCATCTGGAAATACATGCTGATCAGTCTGGTCGTGAGCTTGGGCATCGCCCCCCTCACTCTTTATTACTTTGGCACGGCTTCCATGAATGGAGTCCTGGCAAACCTCTTGGGCTTGCCCTTGATCATGCTGCTTTTAGCTCTATCGATCTTGATCCTCATCTGGGATATCCAGCCCTTTATCCTCTGCTTTCAAGCCCTTACCGATCTCTGGCAGGTCTGGCTGAATCTTTGCGCAAAGCTCCCCCTCAGCTGGGAAGGCCAATGGATCTCCCTGCCCATCGCTATGGCTCTGGGGCTTTTCCTGCTTGTGATCGTGCTGAAGGTCAAACGCTCCTGGCAGGCCTGGATCAGGTTTGCCATTCCCATCTCACTGGCAATCGCAGTCTTGCTGTTCTGGCCCCTCAGCCTCAAGAATCAGCTATTCATCTTCAATTCCGGAGTCTCGGATTGCAGCTTGATCTTTGCCGATGATGGCAGCAGCATGATGATCGATACTGGTGGCCTCATTGGCAAAAGAGCGGAAATAGACTTAGAAGCCATCGATCAGACCCAGTCCTGGCTGCAGAATAATCTCATGAAGTGGCTGCAGCGCAATCGGGTAAAGACACTTGATTATCTGGTGATCACCCATCTGCATGGCGATCATGCCGGCGGAATCTATGACCTCCTGAGGAGCTTGAAGGTCAAGAATCTCATTCTCAGTGATGACAGCATCCAAAGTGAACTCTGGCAAGAGACAGCGGCATTACTAAAGCTTCAGCACACCAAGATCATCGCCATCACAGATACTTGCACGATAAACCTCGGCTCGCATAAGGTGAAATTCCTGCACCCAGATCACAACTTCTATGCACCTGATCTGAACAATCAATCCCTGGTCTGCCGCTATGATGCCGGGCACAAACGCTTTCTCTTCACCGGTGATATCGAGCGGGAAGCGGAACTCTATCTCTGTGAACACTATCCCCAGGAGCTCCGTGCCCAGATTTTGAAGGTTCCTCACCACGGCTCGCGCAGCTCTTCCAACCCTGAATTCCTGGCCCATGTGCGCCCCCAAACCGCGATCATAAATACCGCTCAGAGAAATGTCTATGGCTTCCCGCATGAGCAGGCCATTGATCGCCTCAATGAGATAGGAGCCGAGATCCGCTATACCTATGCAGGCAGTCAGCGGTTTTTGTTGAAACCATGAGTGGTCTTAGCTTTTACCTTATTATCTGACTTCTTAAGTACTAAAAGTAATACACGAACCTACCCAAAAACCTCTCTGTAACTCCTGAAGAATCTACAACGAAACTTGCAAAACTTGACAAGAAATACCGATGCGAAAAAAAGGAATATTCTAAGGTGGTAATAAGCATGTGAATCGGCTGAACCGTTTAGTGCTTGCATTGTAAAACTTGTACGAGTAATAATTGCTGTGATTCGAGGCTGCAGCCACCACATTGAATATAATACAGAGGTAGATACAATGAGAAACACGCTTAAAACAATGCTGACATTGTGCTTGTTCATGACGGTATTTACTGCATCGTGGGCGATTGCTATACAGGTAGGCACAGGAACAGCTACAAGTGATGTTCTGCCGATAAATACCAACGCAGACTACAGCTACTCTCAGCAGATTTATACCCAAGCTCAGATTAACCAGGCTGGGTGGATCAAGTCAATCAGTTTCCATTTCGATAGTGGTGGCAATACCAATAGCGATGATTGGGACGTGTATTTAGGGCATACAAGCAAGACCAGTTTCTCAGGGGTAGCAGATTGGATTCCGGTAGGTGATCTCACTCTGGTATATGGCGGAACAGTAACAATCTCTACAGGATATTTTGCGACCCTTATCACCTTCACTACCCCGTTCTATTACAACAACACAGATAATCTGGTGATTGCAATAGACGAGAACGCCCCCGGTAATGCCGGATCTAATGGCAGTTTTCGTCGTTTTTCAAGCGGAGATTATACTGGCTTGTATCGCAACTATACTTCAAATATTGATCCCAAATCACCCGGGACCGGGACACGCAGAACCGGTAACCTTAGCCAGATTAGGTTTGACATAGAGATAGACAATCCTACAGACGTGACGGCCATCCCTTACAGCGAAACGCAGATCGATCTTTCTTGGACACGCAATTCCACACCGGACAAGGTGATGGTTGCCTGGAGCAGCACGAACGATTTCGGAACTCCGGTGTATGGAACCAACTACTCTGCTGGCGATACCATCACCGACGGTGGAACAGTGATTTACAAGGGCAGCGACACAAGCTTCAGCCATACTTCCCTAAGTGAGAATACCACTTATTACTACAAGCTCTGGTCTGTGAAAAGCGATGGTTTATATAATGTAGCATATTCACCCGGGGTGACAACGAGCGCCCGGACATTGGCACAGACCCTCCCCGTCGAGCTCTCTTCCTTTACCGCAGCCTTGTACTCCTTCAATCATGTTAAATTGCAGTGGGTAACCCAATCCGAAACCAATGTCAGCGGATTCCGGATTTACCGTAATACTGAGGATTTACTGGAAACTGCAGAAATGCTGGATCTCTTTATCCCGGCTACGAATACCTCCCAAATGAAGGTGTATATCGCCACCGATAAGGAAATCTTTGAAGAAGGGATCTATTATTTCTGGCTGGAGAACGTGGATTTGAATGGAGAAAGCGACTTTCACGGCCCCATTCACATCAATATTACCTTTGCAGATGCTCCCACCCCCGAAGTTCCCCTGGTTCAAGGCATCAACAACGCTTATCCCAATCCCTTTAACCCCACAGTCAACATTACCTGTGGCATGGTGAAGGGTGGGCAGGCCAGTGTGCAGGTATATAATACCCGTGGGCAACTGGTGAAAACGCTGTTTACCGGCACCAAGGAGAAGGGCACTTTCAAACTGCAGTGGAATGGCACAGATCAATACGATCGTAAAATGCCCAGTGGTATTTACCTGATCCGCATGGATAGTAATGGTAAAAATCCCTGCGTAAAGTAGTGCTTTCCGAATAAACAAAACAAGCTCATATCATATAGTAGGGCGGGATTCGAATCCCGCCTTTTTTGATTTATGGTGATTTGAATGCGGGGGTTTGGGAGTGCGGAAGTGCGGCACGCTGTTCCATCCACCCCCTCCCCAAACATTCTCCTTTACAAATAACCCAAGCCTTCTATCTTGGGCAAAAAGTATATGGAGTATCATCATGGCTGCGAATTCATCCGCTTTTCTACTGTACCACTTGGTCTTTTCTACCAAGAAGCATCGGCAAACCGTTCCTTTGGATCATCGTGTTTTCCCCCTGGCACTTGTCCATCGCAGAGTCGCCCCTCATGAAAACAGCCATCTTAAGCGCCCTTGATCAAGCCCTGACCGCCTTCACCAGCTATCCTGCTTTGCGCCGGGCGTTGGGCAATGAACAGACCACCACCCACCTTCTTGCCATCGGCAAAGCTGCCTACCGCATGGCAGAAGTAGCTGCCCAGGCCCTTCCCAGCGATAGACTGGCCACCTGCATAGTGCTCACCAAATACGGATTTTATCCAGAGGATCACGAGAGGCGCACCTTCTCGCCTGTATTGTTGGAGGCCGGCCATCCCCTGCCCGATGCCAATTCCCTGAAACACAGCCGTTTTATTCTTAATTGGATGCAGCAAATCCCTGCCCAGGATCAGCTTATCGTGCTGCTCTCCGGAGGTACATCTGCTTTATTTGAAGCCCCACGGCGCGATATTTCCCTGCAGGAATTGATCCAGCGAAACGACCTGCTGCTCCGCTCCGGACTGGATATCACCCAGATCAATCAAGCCCGCCAAATGCTCTCCCAAGTAAAGTCTGGACAGGCCGCCCACCACTTTTCCGGGAAAAAGCTGCGCGTATATCTGCTCAGCGATGTGCCGGCAAACGATCCCGCCCTCATCGGCAGCGGACCCTTTTTCCTGCCCGAAATCGATAACCATAGCATTATAGCAAACAACACCGCCTTCCTGAGATCCCTGGCCACCCCACTGCACAAAGCCCTGCCAGAGCTCCCCCTCAGGCTCGCCAAACGCTTTGTGGATCTGGAGCTAAATAGCTTTGCCAAAGCCCTGGCCTGCTTTGCCATCAAGGCCCCTCCCGGAATCTACCTCTGGGGCGGAGAGCTAACCCTGAAGGTGAAGGGACAAGGCCGTGGCGGCAGGCTCAGCCATCTGGCTTTGAGCTTTCTGAATGAGCTCAAAGGTAAGGCAGGCCTCAGCTTCATCGCCTTTGCCAGCGATGGTAATGACAACCTGCCAGAGCTCGCTGGCGCCTATGTGGACAGCCAATCCTACCTCGATCTGCAGGCAGAAAACGTGGATATCCCAGCCCTGCTGAGCGCCTTCGATTCCTACCCTCCCCTGAAGACCATCAAGGCCATCATCCCCGGCCACTATACCGGCTGCAACGTGAATGATGTCTTTATCCTGATCAAAACCGCCAGCTCCTGCCCGTAACGCTGGATTCATCCGGCCGTTCCGCTGGCTTCAGCCGGCCTGTGCACTAGTTCCATCCAGCCTTTACACCATCTTCACAGCCTGTGCAAAAAGCCTCTCACAGATCTCACAGATCTCACAGATTTTCAGCAAGAGCCGTACAACGCCACGCCTTGACGCGTTTACCCCCTACTGGATTGGATGCCTCCCCGCGTCCAGTGAAACCCAACCCCCTACTGGATTGGATGCCTCC
>JAJBAW010000061.1 GCA_020532545.1 Candidatus Cloacimonadota bacterium
TACCTTCGTCAAAGTCAAGCCCCGTATAGTACATACAGGTGCTGATCGTCATGGGGGTGGGGGTAAATTCTTGCACTTGCTCCACTTTTATGTGGTTGCTCTGGAGCCAGTTTTTCAGATTCATAGCATCAGCAGCGGTGGTGCCGGGATGGCCGATGATGATATAAGGGATGATCTGCCGCTTGATTCCGGCCTTGGTGACTTCGGCAAAATACTGTTTGGAAAAGTCTTCAAAGCGCTCAATCGAGGGCTTGCCCATCAGTTTCAGGACTGCGTCCGAGCTGTGCTCCGGTGCCAGCTTGAGCCGGCCTCCCGTGTATTTTTGGGCGATGGCAGAGATGTAACGCCTATTTCCCAAAGCCATATCATGGCGGATTCCACTGGCCACGAAGACGTGCTTGATCTTGGGCAACGCTGCCACAGCATCCAGCAGGCGGATCTGAAGATCGTGATCAAAGCTGAGATTGGGGCAGATCTGTGGAAAGAGGCAAGACCTTCTCTTGCAGGTATCAGGAAAGCCCAATCTGCATTTGCTATCGTACATATTGGCGCTGGGACCACCGAGGTCAGAAATCACCCCAGGCAGCTTTTTGGCTTCTGCGAGGATGGATTCTGGGGAGCGGGATTGGATTTTGCGTCCCTGATGAATCGAGATTGCACAGAAATTGCAGCCGCCATAACAGCCTCGATGAGAGGTGATGCTTTGGCGGATCTGCTCCCAGGCGGGAATATCGTGTCCAGCATAGCTAGGATGCGGTGCGCGCATATAAGGAAGCTGATAGATAGCGTCCATCTCGCAGGTAGTCAGGGCATCAGCCGGTGGATTGTGTTTGATATAGCGGCCACCGTTTAGCTGAAAGAGGGCGGTGGTTTGGGCTTGTTCAAAAAAGAGGCGGTTCATTTGGTGAAAAGTGAGCTTGTCTTTGCAGAGATCGGCATCTGGCAGGAGGGTGCCATCCGGCTTGGGCACAAAACATACGGTAGAAGGAACGCAAGTCAATTCGCTGATCTCCCTGCCGGCTTTCAAAGCCTCTGCTACCTCAAGGATGGGCTTTTCCGCCATGCCGTAGATCAGCAGATCTGCCTTGCTATCGGAGAGGATGCTATTGCGCACCTTGTCCTGCCAAAAGTCGTAGTGGGCAATCCGGCGCAGTGAGGCCTCAATGCCTCCGATGATTACCGGTGTACCTTTAAAGAGTCTCTTGACAATATTGGTATAGATCATCACAGCACGGTCGGGGCGTTTGCCGCTTTTACCATCTGGAGAGTAAGCGTCATCATTGCGGATTTTACGTTGGGCGGTATAGTGATTCACCATGGAATCCATATTGCCGCTGCTGATGCCAAAAAAGAGCCGGGGAGTTCCCAAAGCTAAAAAGTCTTTGTCTTGCTTCCAATCCGGCTGCGCGATGATGCCCACGCTGTATCCTGCGGATTCCAAAAGCCTGCCCAAGATGGCGGTGCCAAAGGAAGGATGATCTATATAGGCATCTCCAGTGATGAGGATGATATCGAGCTGGGAGAGACCCAGCGCCTGGAGTTCAGCTTTGTTTGTAGCTAAGAAGGCCATTATTGCATCTCAAAAATAAGGGCGCTATCGAAAGCGCCCATTCATGAAAAGGGATACTTCAAGGATTAATCCTGATGATATTGATCGCCTGGACGCCCTTTTCGGTCTCCATAAGATCAAAAGTAACCAATTCATCCTGCTCGAGAACTTTGAGTTCACGCGGTGAATTCGTCACTATGGATTTCCAATGTACAAAGTATTCTTTGTTGTCTTCGGTAATAATAAAGCCGTAACCTTTATTTTTATTAAACCACTTCACTTTTCCATTCATAATAACCTCTTTTATTTCAGTTGTGCCAATTATATAAAACGCCTAGTTTCCGTCAATATAAATATTATACCCAGGCTAAGGACGTTCAAGTTGTTTGGAGAACTTGCTTTTTTTGTTGACTATAATAAGGCTTTCCCTAAACTGCCTCTAACTGTAAAAAAGATAAAAGTGAGGTAGCCAGATGGACAAGAGAATTCTGCTCGTAGATGATGACCGCTTGCTCAGAGAAGTGATCGGAGAGTATCTGGTACTCAGTGGATATCAGGTTGATATGGCAGAAGATGCGGTCCAGGCTTTGGCAAAGTTTCGCGCCGGACATTATGAATTGGCTTTGATCGATCTGGTGTTGCCCGGCATGAACGGTTTGGAGCTGATGCAGGAACTCATGACTCAGGATCCGGAACTATTTTGTTTGATTATGACAGGTTATCCCACTATCGACAGTGCTTATAAATCCATGGTGGAAGGAGCGTCGGATTATATCATCAAACCCTTTCAGCTCACTGAATTGCTCGCAGCTCTTGAGCAACACCTGGAGCCATGAAATATCAGATAGAGCTGCTGGATATAGGCTCGGACGGGATCAGAAAGCTACCCAGCAGATATTCCTTTTGGCACGATCCAGAGTTTATGGCCGCCCTTGCCGATATGCATGGGGTTCGAGCTCTGCAATTGCAAGTTTATAAAGGAGAGGAATTGCTGGCGATTCTTCCCCTGTATGAACGCCGAAAGCTGGGCTTCAAAGCCTTGGTGGCACCCTCTGGAACGTACTATCAAGGCATCAGTTTTGCCTTCGAAGAGGGCTCAAATCCTTCCCGCGTGATCCTGGATACCACGGCAATCTGTGTCAAAATAGCCGGTTTTTTAGCCAAAAAATACAAACGGATCAACTTCAGATTAAATCCTGACAATACAGATGTGCGCGGCTTTACCTGGGCAGGATACAAGGCTGTCCCGCTCTATACTTTCAGACAGTTTATCGGCTCCGAGCTCTGCATTTTGGCAGATCAACGCAAGAATATGCGGGTGGCAGAAGAGCTGGGCATGGAGCTGCTTGAAGACTTTAATCTGGATGCCTTCTTCAATCTGCAAAAAGATCTGGAAGACAGAAAACAGCACCATTTGGGCATTTCTCATTCCCGGATGAGAGCCTTTTTTACCCGGATGCATGAACAGGGCTTGTTGAAGCAATTCAACATCTATCAGGGTTCCGAGGTGGTCAGTTCGAATATATTATTCACCGATAATGGCGAAGTTGCTTATACTGTCAATCTGGCAACATCGCCGGAAGCCATGCGTCAGGGCGCTGCTGTTTATCACAGTCTGGCCTTGGCAGAGCATTTGCCGGAAAATACCAAAATACTGGATTTTTGTGGCGCAAATATCAAGGAAGTGGCCAGATTCAAGGCTGCTTTAGGCTTGGATTTGCAGAGTTTTTATCATATCAGCCTATAACATAAAAACCTATAAAGAGAGGCCCATGAAAAAGATCGTTGTCTTACAAGGTGGAGTTTCCAATGAACGGGAGATTTCCCTGATTACCGGCACTGAGATCGTCAAAGCGCTAAAAGGCCTGCACTATGAGGTCTGCGACATAGACCCTGCCGATTATCCCAAACTGCCCGAACTGCTCCTGGCCATCCAGCAGCAGCATGCGGATCTGGTTTTTAATGCTCTGCATGGAGGCGCCGGCGAAAATGGCATGCTGGCGGCAGCTTTGGAAATGGCCGGCATTCCCTTCACGGGCTCAAAATACAAATCTCTGGGCCTGGCTATGGACAAATATGTCTCCAAACTCATCGTGGCTGCCGAAGGAATCCCCTGTCCCCGGCACATCCTTTTGCGGGGAAATCTTTTGGAAGATTATAACGATCCCAATGATTACAGCGGTTTTGTCCAGAAGCTGGGGCTACCATTAATAGTGAAGCCAAATGATTCCGGCAGCTCGGTAGGCATCAGCCTTGTGCAAGATTTGAACGATCTCAAAGCTGCGGTAAACGAAGCCTTTACGCATTGCAGCAGCGTACTTTTGGAAGAATATATTCCCGGCCGTGAACTCACGGTCAGCATTTTGGATGGCAAAGCTCTGCCGGTGGTGGAAATCAAACCCTTGCAGGGCTGGTATGACTATCATAATAAATATACGAAAGGGCAGACCCAGTATCTTGCTCCTGCGCCAATAGACGAATCCACCGCTCACTTGGTGCAATCCTATGCCTTGCGTGCTTTTCAGGCACTATCCTGTTCTGTATATGGCAGGGTGGATTTTCGCCTGGATGAAGACACCCCCTATTTCTTGGAAGTAAATACGTTGCCGGGAATGACGGCTCTGAGCCTTACCCCCATGGCAGCAAAAGTGGAAGGTCTCTCTTTTGCAGACCTCCTGCAGCACATAATCAATAATTCATTATCCTGCTATGAGGAGGAACGATGAAACGCATATTAGTTATTCTTGGTATGGCAGTATTTTGCCTGGGCCTCGGTGCCGCAGTTACTGCCACATTTAGCCCATCTGAGCTTCAGGTCAATAAACTAAGCACCTTTACTTTTGATCCGGTCAGTCCGCAGGGCCAGCCCATTCTCACCCATCTGACTGTCACGAATCTAGGAGCAACGGAGAAGGTCATAGTCCAATTGGTGCTGAAGTGGAACAGCAATGAGCTGATCAAGCCGGGCGAAGCTGTCTATATTTCCAGACAGCCCCTGCCCACTGGCCAAAGCCTCGTTTTAAGCAATCGCGATCTTGTGAGTGAGCAAGGTGGCATCAGGCTGGAACCTGCACCCGGTAGTAGTGTGAACATCGACATTATGGATGTCATAGAGAACTTTCCCACTCTGGAAGGCGCTGTATTATCCGGCTATTTCCCGGATGGCGAATTGCTACTGGAAACATCTGTCAAAGCTGTAAGTGCTGCCAATTGGGAGAATACCAGTATATTCCGCATCAAGGTGCGCAATGCCGGAGCCATATATCCCATCAGCCCCGGCAAGGTCATCGGCCAGGTAGCGCCGAGCGTAAAAGACATCCCCGTCAGCTTCCTGTGGAATTCGATCAATACCGGTTTTGATTTCAACCAACAGCAGATCGTGATCAAAGAATTCCCTCCCAATAGCCCTCCCAGCTTCTCCACAGTAGCCCAAACCGGAGTGGAGATATATCGCAGAGCTGCGGACAGCGGATTTTCTGATTACATCCCTTTCTCTGATAAATACTATTATGCTTGGCAGGTCTATACCCCCATCATCGATCAGACCAATATCCCTGCACCGGACAAAGCCGCTCCCCTGGGCAAGTCATTGGCCAGCGAATGGTTCGTTTTCCGCTATCTGGCAGAGGATATGGATGCCCCCAACCCCGAAGACGTGCAAGCTATGCTGAATATTTTGGGCAATTCATACCTGATCCATTTATTGAATATGGGCTATGCTCCCACCGGTGAAGTGCTGCTGGATGGACGCAGATACACCGGTCAGGATGCTGTAGATATTCTGGCCAGTCTGGCCGGCAAAGAAATCCATGTGGAACTAAGGGACTAAGGGAGTAGATCATGAAAAGACTCTGTTTACTTGTCGTAATACTAGCCCTGGCCGCTATGCTGATGGCTGCGGACACCGTAGCCGTCCTTTCTGCCAGCAAGGGCAAGGTGAATCTGGAGCGCAACAAGCAAGACCTGAAATTCAAGAAAGGCGAATTGCTCCAGGACCAGGATATCCTGCGCACCAAGGCCGAAAGCTTTGCTGCCTATAAATTCATCGATGCCTCTTCCATGATCAAGCTCTTTTCAAACTCCGTGGTCACCATCTCAGCCACAGCGCAGAGCGGTAAACTCGCCAAAAAGGTGAGTGTGGATCGCGGCAGCGTGCTCGCTTCTGTGAAGAGTGGCACCGGTGCTTTCACAGTGCATACGCCCACCACGGTGGCTTCTGTGAAGGGCACGGAATTCATGACCCGCGTGGATGCTGAAGGCATCAGCATGTTCACTGTCACCGATGGCGAAGTGGAGATTCAGATCAAAAGCACCGGGGAAATCCTCAGTGCCTCAAAAGGCAAAACTGCCATCATCAGCCCCAAGGGCGAGCACGTCGTGCGCGATAGCAGCCCGGAAGATATCAACGCTATCGAGCAGGCAGAATTGGAAGCGAATCAAACTACTGCGCCTTCCACCATCCGCATCCCTGTAAAAGACGAAGCAGGAAACACGAAATATATTGAGATCACCTACTAGGTGGAGGAATATCCATGAAAAGATGGTACTTTAGTCTATTGCTGATCAGTGTTGCCATGCTCTCTTGGGGAGTGGTGGCGATCCATGTGAGTCCACAGGATTTTAGCCCCGGCTCCGAAGTGGAATTGCTCCTGGAAGTCACCCAAGGTGGGGAAGAGCTGGCCACTGTGGATATCAATTACCGCATGAGCGGAGAGAAGATCTGGCTGATCGAGCCCATGCGCCACGATTCTGCGGATTCGCCTTATTGGCGGGGGATGATTCCCGCTTTGGCCCTCGCAAATAACGAAGTGGAATACCGCTTTGATCTGAAATATCGCTCTGGGATGGCAGAGTATATACCTGCAGATAGCAGCCTGGAGCCCAATTACTTCCTGAACCCTTTCGCTCCCCAGGGCACTCAGAGCACAGGCTTTGTCCTGCTCACAGATGAGAGCTCCATCTCTGCCGATGAAGGCTATGTGCTCGCGGTGAGCTATATGGCGCTGCTTCCCGATCTGGATCCCGGCAGCATCAAAGTCTTTGTGGGCGGAAAGGATGTGACCAAGCGCAGTGAAATCAGCGATTCCGTCTTGCTATATCGGGAAGATAAACCCCGCGAAGGCATCGTGAAAGCCATCGTGACAGCCTCTGCCAGGGGCAAGCAGATCTATTCCGATACCTGGATCACGCAGGTTTTGCCCGGCAGCATCAAACGCGGCCTGCCTTTCACCTTGCGCGGTTCGGCAAATTTCTCCACTAATATTTATGATGTATCCGGAGATGAATCCCGACCAAAAGCTGCAGAAAACGACTATCGCAGTTGGGCAGATCTCTATGGCAGCTATGGCATCCTGGATCTGCAGACCAATCTTTTGATTTCCAGCCTGGAAGATTCCAATCGCCAGCCCGTGAACCGCTATACCTTCGGCTTGCAGCTACCGTACCTTGATGTTTTTGCGGGAGATTACTCACCGAATTTGTCCAAATACACCCTCTCCGGCAAAAACGTCCGCGGCCTGCACGGCAAGTTTTATGCCGAGCTGATAGAACTCAGCGTGTCCCATGGTGAATCCATGCGGGCCACCAAGTACGAGGATGAGACCTTCAAAACCGGCACCTTCAAGCAAGAAGCCATGGCCGCCAGATTCCGGATTGGCAGCGAAAACGGCTTTATGGTCGGCATCAATGGCTCTCGTCATCGCGACATTGTAAGCTCTTTGGATGAAGCGTTTTACCAATATACCGATGCCCTGGGCGATACGGTCTATACCGCGATGGCCAAAGATAACCTGGTGCTCAGTATGGATGCCAGGCTCAATGTGCCGGATCAGCATGTGATGATGGGCGTGGAAGTGGCAGGTAGCCTCTACAATCACAATACCATTCCCGGTCCCATCACCTCTGCTGAATTGGATGAATACGGCCTGGCTCCCGGATTTGCCGGCATGGAGCTGGATCCCGACAGCTTTGCGGATCTCTTTGTGATCAATAAAAACATGGAGCCCTTTATGCCTGGTAGGGCGAATCTGGCCTGGAACGCGTATCTCAGGATGTATCTTGCCAATAACTTCCTGAATTTTGAATATAGCGAAACCGGCTCTGCCTTCAATGCTCTGGGCACCTATGCTCAGCTCCTGGATTCCCGCATGCTCACCATCTCAGATCAAATGAGTCTGGGCAGATTGCTCACCATATCCGCCAGCTACAGCTTCAGCCAGGATAACCTGACGGGGCATAAGATCGAAACCAATAATTATCAGAATATCAATGCTCAGGCCGTATTGCGCTATCCCAAACTGCCTTATTTCAAGACTTCTTTCTACAGCAATACCGGTAAAAACAAAATGAATAGCGATGTAGCAGACGAAAGCTATGTCTTTTCTCCCTTCAACCGCGATTCCATGAATATGAGCTTTGGCCTGGGCTACAACTTCCTGCAGATTCCCTATGTGCCCACCCAGCTTGATATCAGCTACCGTTTTGGTAATGATTTTAGCGAATTGAACAATGAGGGAGCGGGATTCCAGGCGCAAACGGATAATAAAAACAGCGGGATCAGCTTTAGCCTGAACAACCGCTATACCCGGATCCCCCTGCGCACTCAGCTCTCTTTTGTGAGTTCCAACAATAAGAATAGCCTGGATGACATGGAGTATGCCAATAGCAGCATCTTCCTGAAGGCAGACTACTCTTTCCTGGCAAACAAAATCAAGCCTTACGTCTCCTTTAGAACCACCGGCTTGAGCAAGGATTATGGATCTCAAAGCTACAAAAACTACAATCTGGGAGTGGAAAGCTATCCTATACACGATATGACTGTCACCGCGGATCTGGGCATCAGAAGCTATGCCAATGATGACACGGACGACGTGGATTACAGCTCCACCACCTTCAGGCTCAGCCTGAGCCAGAGATTCTAAGAAAGCTATCAAGGAGCGTGGCTTCAGTCGCGCTCCTGAGTTTTCCCCCACTTATCCCGCGCAAAGGAGCTAAAGCATGTCTAAGTATCGATCCTTCCTCATAGCCCTTGTCATTATAGCCTTGATCAGGATACTCTTCCTTTTCCCGGCCTTCCACTCTTTGGATTTCAAAGTCCAGGATAGCCTCTTCAGGCTACGGGGGCCTCGCACTCCCAGTGAGGAACTGATGATCATCGCCATTGATGATGCCAGCTTTTCGGCGCTCAATATATCCTGGCCCTTTCCGCGGGAACTTCATGCGAAATTGATCGAAAACCTCAGCCTGGCCGGAGCCAAACTCATCGTCTTCGACGTGGAATTTACCGAAAACTCCCGTCCCGAAGCAGATGCTCTATTGGCGGAAATGGCTCAGCATTATCAGCAGGTAATCTTTGCCGGCAAAGTGCTGCGGGGCCTGGACTCTCACGCACCGGATCAGCTCCTTACCCCGATCCCCGAAATCATGGCCTATAAAGTGCCTTGGGGCATAGTGAATATGAGCAGCGATTCGGATAACACGATCCGCAAATATGACCTTTTCGAGATGCATGATGGCAGTCCTTATTACAGTCTAGGCATAGCGGCTCTGGCAAATTCCCGCCTCTATCAAAGTGACTGGCAAACCCATATCAGAACCCAGCAGGGCCAGCTCAGTCTGGCAGATCACAAAATCCCGCTGCATGGCCGCAATAAAGCTCTGATCAATTACTATGGCCCCGCCAATACTTTTGCCAGCGTCTCCTATGCCAGCGTGATCGACGATTCCACAGTGAGCATGCCTGGCTATCAGGGCCTGGAATTGGATGAGTTTTATGACATTGTGGAATCCGGCATCCTGAAAGATAAGATCGTGCTGATAGGCGCCACTATCGATGAATTGCACGACAAATTCCCCACTCCCTTTGGTGGAGAATGGACCTCCGGTGTGGAGATTCATGCCAATTTCCTGAATATGGTCTTGACCGGAGACTACCTGTCCGAGCTCAATTTCTGGCTCTTTCTGTGCCTGGAGCTCATCGTCCTGCTAGCCCTGTGCGTCGTTTTCAGAAGGCTCAAGCCGCAGTGGTCTGCTCTGGTTTTGATCCTCATCATCGGCCTGCAATACTTCCTCGCCTATCAGCTTTTTGCCCGTTATAGTATATTAATCCCCATCCTGCAGACCGCTGTGAGCCTGGTCCTGATCTATATCGCCAGCATCATCTGCCACTATCTGGATACCATGAAAGAAAAGCGCTTTATTCGCAGTGCCTTCCAGCAATATATGGCGCCGGAGCTGGTGAACGAACTGCTCAAAAACCCCAAAAACCTCAGCTATGGTGGCTCCTTGCAAGAGATCTCCGTACTCTTTTCGGATATCCGCTCTTTCACCACCTATTCGGAAAATCACACTCCCCAGGAAACTGTGAATATCCTCAAAGAATACCTCACCGCCATGGTCAATGTGATCGTGGCCAACAAAGGCATTCTGGACAAATTCGTGGGTGATGAAATAATGGCGCTTTTCGGAACTCCCGTGCCGCTGCCAAATCACGCCCTCAGTGCCTGCAAGGTAGCTCTGGAAATGCGCACTAAAATGACCGAACTTCAGCAGAAATGGGAATCCGAAGGCAAAGCCAGCTTTGAGATCGGCATCGGAGTAAATACCGGCCAGGCCGTGGTGGGAAACCTGGGCAGCGAACAGATTTTCGACTACACCGCCATCGGCGATACCATCAATCTGGGTGCCCGCCTGGAAGGCATCAACAAAGAATATGAGACCGCCAAACATATCATCATCAGCGAATTTACCCTGGAGCAGGTGAAAGACCAGGTGAAAGTGCGCTATCTGGATGAAGTAAAAGTGAAGGGCAAGAATAAAGCTGTGAAGATATATGAATTGATCGATCTGGTGGAGGCATGATGCTGGCTATCACCCGTAACGCTGGCTTCAGACGGTGCGTGGAATGAATCCCCTCACCCGTAACGCTGTCTTCAGCCTCCGTAACGCTGTCTTCAGACGGTGCGTGCAATGAAAAACTCCGTCCGTAACGCTGTCTTCAGACGGTGCGTGGAAAATGTAGAATTTAGAATGTATGATGTAGAATTTGGGACGCAACGCTGTCTTCAGACGGTGCGTGCAATGAATCCTCTCACCTCTAATGCTGTCTTCAGAGTTTGTGCAAAAAGTCTCTCACAGATCTCACAGATCACACGGATTATCAAAAGAGAAAGTAACGCTCTGCCAAAAACCACAGTCTTCCTGGATTGCAACCGTCCTCATTTGCAGAGCCCAAAGCGTGCTCCCATTGTTCAAGCCTTTTCCATTTCTATCAAGCCCCTCTTTCCCCAAACCCCAAAATCACAAAAAGCGAGAAGATAAATGATCGAAAAAAAGATAAGCCCCACCTGGATCAATGTAAAAGAAGCCCTCTCCACTATTAGCAGAGAAGAACTGATCAGCATCATCAATGATCTCTACAAACTGCGCAAAGAAAACAAACGCTTACTGCTTGGCAGATACGGGCTTACCGCAACCTCTCTGGATAATTACACACAAAGTATCCCCTCCGCACTCTCTCGGGATGATTATAAATTAAATACCCCTTTCTCGCCCTCACAGGATGATAATGAGCCAAATATCACCCCCGCACCTGCTCCGGATGATAATGAACTAAATGTCACCCCTGCACTCTCTTTGGATGAGAATGAAATAAATATCAGTCCTGCACCCTCTTTGGATGATGATAAACTGAATATCAGCCCCGAACCCTCTCAGGATGATAGTAAAGCAATTATCCCCTCCGATCCCTCTCCGGATGAGTATCAACCAGATGCCCGCCTGGATAACTATAAACTGAAAATCACCTCCGCCATCAATCCCAAACTGGCCAGGAAGATTTCTTTTAAAGGCGCCAGACAAGCCGTTAGCGATTATAAAAAAGCCAGCGGAGACCAGGAAGGAGTGGCGGAATTAATGGTTTTCTACTGTGAAGAATGTGCCGGTACTATCAAGCGAGTAGGCGTATGGGAGCAATATGCCGCTGGTACCATCAATATCTGGCTAGACACCTTGACGTATATCCAACAGCTTCCTCCTCAGCAACATACCAGGTTCTGGAAAAAGCTGGATGCTGCGCAAAAACTCATGGGCCAGGTAGGATGGGGAGTCTCAGATATGCTCGATATCTATATGTTCAAATACTCTCCCTATGCTGAAGGCGACGAAGATCTGCCGTAACGCTGTCTTCAGACGGTGCGTGCAATGAATACTCTCACCCGTAACGCTGTCTTCAGACGGTGCGTGCAATGAATCCTCTCACCTCTAATGCTGTCTACAGAGTTCGTACAAAAAGTCTCTCACAGATCACACAGATCACACGGATTATCCAAAGAGAAAGTAACGCTCTGCCAAAAACCACAGTCTCGCTGGATTGCAACCGTACTCGCTTCCCCAGCCCGAACCGTACTTCCTGGATTGCAACCGTCCCCGCTTGCCGAACCCAAACCCCTTTCTGTCAAGACCTCCGTCCTTGTTCGACACGAGACGCAAACGAATCCAGCAACCCCCTTCGCGCAGCCTTGTGCAGCGCATTTGCCCCCTCAGTAAACCCAAAACCACAAAAAGAGAGAAAACAAATGACCCAAAAAAAGCAAAAACAACCTACCTGGACAGATGTCAAAAAATCCCTGTCCGGCCTGCGCCCAGAAGAACTGATCAGTACCATCAGTGATCTCTACAAGTTCCGCAAAGAGAACAAACTATTCCTGCACACCAGATACCGGCTGCTAGGATCATCCCTGGATGACTATCAAGAGAAAATCGCCAATGCCGTCAACCCCTTGAGAGCTCAAAAGATTTCTTTTAGAGCAGCCAGACAGGTCATCAGCGACTACAAAAAAGCCACCGGAGACCCGGAAGGAGTAGCAGAATTGATGGTTTTTTATTGCGAAGAATGTGCACGCTCCATCAAACGAGTTGGCGTATGGGAAGAGTATGCCGCTGGTACGATCAATATGTGGTTCGACACCTTAAAGTATATCCTAACATTGCCGCCTGAGCAGCATATCAAGTTCTGGGAAAAACTGAGTACTGCGCAGAGAATCCTGGGCGATACAGCCTGGGGAGTATCAGACTATATTGATGATTATATGTTCAGCTTATCTCCCTATGCTGAAGATGACGAAGAGGAAATCTTAAACCCCGCGCTACCCGAAGATATGCCGTAACGCTGTCTTCAGACGGTGCGTGAAAAGTCCTCTTAGCACTGTCTTTAATTGGCCGTAGCGCTGTCTTCAGACGGCGCGAGAAAAGCATACCATGTAGCTAAACCTGCCCCCAAAAGCCTCATTCTGCCAGAAATACATACTTTCCCAAAGGCTGCTCAGCTCTTTCCAGTACTGATCCAAGACCAGTGCCACCGCCGTCTGAAGACAGCGCTACGCTGCGCTTTCCCAGCCCTCCGGATTCTTGCTCCCCTTGTGCCGCCCAAGCCTCAGACCTGGCTCCCCTGATCTCTGGACTTGCTTTTGGCGGATATTCAACTCGAGATGACTCGAAATCCTGAGTCATCTCGAATCAAAAACATGTTAATCTTGAACTAATGCATCGGGGAAGCAGCAAGCTGGGCTCGGGAATATGTGGGGCAAGGAAACGACAAGATTCCCCTTTCCCAGCACAGCAAAACTCTCTCAGTGCCCTTTAGTGTCCTCAGTATTCTCAGTGCTAAAAAGAAAGTTTCTCATTGATTATCAGATCAACCATCCTCTCCCCCAAATATCGATATTCCATGTTATGAAGCTCCACCGAATAAGACTCATACTGCCGGTTCGGAAAACTAACAATGCGAGTCCTGTAGGTACGGAGTTTTTACATGAAAGCTGTGAGTCTTGGAATTCAAAGTGCCTAAGATAACTATCAATTTACCATAAGCTTAGCGGCACTTTGGACTTCAAGCGGCAATAGCAGTGGGAAACCTTGCCGACGGCTGTTGAAGTCCATTCCGGCCTGTTATTAACGCTTTTGTTGAAATAATCGATGCCGGATTGGACTCCAACGCCTTTCATGGTCCGCTGGCGAAAATGTGTTTTCAGTCAAGTTAGATAGCAAAAATCAGCTAATAATAGACCTGAGTCCTGTAGGGACGAGATATTGGGCAAAAATCAAGGTCCGGCACTTATGCAGGGTTGAATATCAAGCTTTCCTTCTTCTTGCCCGAAACATCTTGACATGTTTTTCAAGCCAATAATAGTTGTCCCATGCATTCAAAAGTATAGTGAACTTATGTTTTTACGCGAGACATTAAAAAGAGAAGGAGACACTCTATGATTTGTGTAGATTACATTCTGGCAGCATTTACAGATATAGATCTGAAGGCCTTTGAGATTCCAAAGCTGAGAGGCTACTTTGCCCATAAATACCCGGATGAACCTCTTTTGCACAACCACTTAGCCCAGGGTAAAGTATCTTATGAGGCCCCAAAAATTCAATATCGCATCTATCAAGGGCATCCTGCCTTAATCGGAATCGGAGAAGGCATTCAGCTTGTAAAAAAGATCATGCTAGATTATCACAAGATCCAAATTGATGATAAGGATATGATGGTGCAGGAAATGCAGATACAAACGCTGAAAGCGGATTTTGGGCAAACCCCGAGCTTTCAGGATTACCGTTTCAGCTCGGTCTGGATGGCGCTGAACCAGGAAAACTATCGTGACTATATCAAGATGAACAGCATGGACCAAAAGAAGCGGCTCAAGCAGATTCTCAGGGGAAATCTACTTACCCTCTCCAAGGCTTTTGCCTATACGATTCCGGACTTTGAAGCCCTTGAGGTAGATGGCTGGTTCAAGCCCGTATCACGCAATTTTCACAATATCCCCATGCACTGCTTTACCGGAGAATTCACGGTGAACTTTATGATTCCGGATTATCTGGCTCTGGGCAAACAAAGTGCCCGGGGCTTTGGAGTGGTGCAGAGACAAAAGGAGGAAAAATGATCCATAAAATGCACTCGCTGTTTGAGCATATTCCCCAGGATATAATCTCAGCCTATGAAAATGAGTATGACCTAGCTGTGGGGCCCAAAGCAGATTTAAAGGTGATTACGCTTGATTTTCAGAGAGAGGGTTCAGAATACATCCTGGTAGATTCGATAATGAGCGATTATGATTCTGCAAAGAATGTAACGGACTACTTTTATAGAGATGCTCCCAGCAACACAGTTTCACCCTTTCTTAGTTTATATATATCGGAGGAGAGCTTGGGGAAAATTAAGGAAGAGGACTATTCGGTAGATTCCAAGGTCTATAAGAAGTTTATTCGTATCCTGAATCGCAATGTTGAATTGAATGCCGAGCTTGAGGGCTTGAGAGATTTCTTTGCAGAGCAGCCTGAAGCTATCTTTGCTGAGCTGGACAAGTATCTGTATCAGACCAAAAAAGCTCCTTACATATTCACCATCAGCATTGATGGCAAGCATATCGGGCGATCTCCGCTATTCAAAAAAGTTCGAGAAAATGCCGCAGAGGAGTATTACAAAGATTTTTATACTTTAAAAGATAAGAAAATCACAGGTAAAAATATGGTTTGCTCCATGTGTATGGCTGTCCAAGAGGAATTGTGGGGCTACGTCTCCATCTACAATTTCTATACCTCTAAGACCGATTTTGCCCCTATTGCCGGTGGACTCAATAAAGAACTGGCGCATCGCAATTACCCAGTGTGTCCAGATTGTGCTGCGAAGCTGAAAAAGCTGCGCCCGGTGGTAGATAAATACTTCAAATTCAAGTTCTGCGGCTTTGACTATCTGCTGATACCTCAGGTGATAGAGCAGAACCAGGATAGTAAGCTCATGGACAAGGTTATCGACATCATGGTAGCCCAGTACGATAGTGATCCTGGTGCTCTTCTGAATCTTGATGCCAGGCTGGGAGAATTTAGCCTCGGGAAACGTAAAAAGATGATAGATGGCTATTCCAAAGAGATATTCGATTACCTGGCTGAAACAAATAACGCTGCATCTTACACCATGCTCTTTTATGCAATCAATAACGCCGAATTCAAAATCTTACTTACCATTGAGGACGTATTCCCTTCCCAATTCCGCGAACTCTATGACGCCAAACAAAAAGCTGAAGCGCATGATGTATTCCAAAACCTTCCAGGAAAAGAAAAGGGAGAACTGTATGATCTTGAATTCAGATTTGACACGCTCAAGGAATTTCTGCCGATAAACGACAGGATAG
>JAJBAW010000062.1 GCA_020532545.1 Candidatus Cloacimonadota bacterium
CATTGGTATCCAGGACAAAGATCTTCTTTTCCATATTAAGTCTCCGTATTAAGTGTTATTTTGTTTAGCAAAGATGCGCTTGATCAAATCTTTATGATCGGGAAATTCAGTCAAGAGTTCATCCTGCCGGGCAAATTCAAAATCAGCAAAGCTGAAGGATGGCCAGAGCGTGCAGCCACAAAAGCTGAAGGATTCTTCTTCTACTACTTCCCCGCAAAACCAGGTGCTTCGGGGGATGATAAACTGAGGCAATTCGTCATGCTCCAAATCCAGACCCAGTACATGTCTTGAATATCCTGTGGCGGGGCTGAGAAGGTGCAAGCGCAGGCTGCTGCCATGATAATAGTGCCACATCTCATCGCAAGCCACCCTGTGCCACATACTCACCTGCTGAGATGGTAACAAAAAAAGAATAGAAGAGCCGATGCTGCGCAGAGCATGCAGGATTTTGCCGTTGGCATCCTGAGTCTCAGCTTGCAGCACGGATTGCCAGTTTCTGCGGTAATAGCCGCCTTCAGGATGGGGCAAAAGGTTCAGCCGATCAATGATACTGCGGTAGTCTCTCATGGCACTCACTCCCTTTTTCTTTCTTTTACCAGATACAGAAAAGGGGGAAAGTCGTCAATGATTTTGTTTGCTCTAGGGTTTGAGCAGGAAAAGAGGCTGGAAAATCCGGGCAAAAAAATGGTGCTGGAGGGGGGACTCGAACCCCCATGAGCGTTTCGCTCACTAGTCCCTGAAACTAGCGTGTCTACCAATTTCACCACTTCAGCACTTAGTGTAAAAACCAAGTTCAGAAGCGGGGCTTTTTTGTCAAGAAAATTTAGCGAACGGGGTAAAATATTCTATGGTCACGCGGACTGGACAGATTCACACAGATTAGGATCTTGGGCTTAGAGACCGGATAAGCTTAATGGCGTGATCCGCTTAAGCTATAGAACCACTGGCAAGTCCTTATTTCATGATGCCCAGGAGCTTGTGGGTCATTTGCAGGTTCAAAGCGGCAAAGATCTTGTAAGCTATACAGCAGTTTTGGCTCAGGATGGCGGAAAGTTCGTGGTAGGGATAGATGCTTGCCTTCACTTCGCCCAGGGCTTTTACATTTGCTGTGCGATGGGTGGGCATCACGAAGTTCATCTCTCCGATGAGGCTACCGGACTGCAAGATGGCGACTTCTATGCTTTCTCCGGCTTCATTTTCGATGAAGACCAGAGCTTGTCCTTCATCTATGCAGAGGATGTCGCGTTTGCGGTCTCCGGTGGAGAGGATAATATCTTGCGGCCCAAAGACCTGGCTGCGCATGGCTTGCTCTACGATGCGTATTTCTTCTTCATCCAGGTAACGGTACAGCGGGTGTTCATTCTGAACTATCATCATGACCTCTATGGGTAAGACTGGCAATTTTGAGGCAGAGGCTGTCGTTGATTGCAGCCTGGATTTGAGCCTGCAGTTCGGGCTCGGTGATGTTTTGAATTACAGAGTAAGGACAGAGCAGGACCTCACTGGGGCCGTTTGATTTGAGGTGGTAGTTTAGAGCTTCCTCTGCAAAAAGCCCTGCTTCCAGATCGATCTCTCCGGGGAAAATGCTGCCGGCCTTGCGACCAGTGGAGGAATACCTGCTGAGCTTCCCTGTCAAAACGATCAGGATGGCGGAATAGGTATTGGAGCTAATGAGTTCGCCGGCTTTGAGGCTCTTCTTTTCGCATTTCGCCATCAGCTTGCCGAGATCTGCATCGCTGAGGTATTTGAAGAGGTCGTTTTCCTGGCTACGAACGAAGATGTTCATTTGAAGTACCTTTTTATTCTGAGCAGTGTAAGTGCGGCCGCCAGGCCGATAAACAGGAGGCTCACAAAGAAATCCGCCAGAATGGTGGAAAATTCTTTGCCCAAGACGCGCATCCTGTAGCTGAAGAAGGCATTAACCTGTCTGCTGGAATAGCGTCCCTGGCTGATATTCACTAAAGTTTGAGTGCTTTGATTGGCATAGCGGCTCTCGGGATGTCTATCCAGAAAGTCCTGATAATCGTCTGCCATAGCGAGACTAAGCTTTGCCGTCATTTCTCCAGAAGCGATCAGCTCTTTGCGTTTGCTGCTATAGGATACCTGCTTGCGGGCCAGGAGCTTGTGCTGCGCGCTGCCGATCACCAAGCCTTCCACCAGCCAGCGCGAAGGAATGAGCTGGCAAAACTCCGGAATATCCGCTTCCTGGCTGATCTTCAGCATGGGATTCATCTTGGTAAATTCGATCACCACGCCGCTAAACATGATCTGTGGAATGATCACCAGCGGCAGAATATTGATTACAGCCGAGCGGTCTTTGATAATGCTGGAAAAGAGCAGACCCAGGCTGTAGCCGGTCATTCCGGAAAGGACGTAGAACACAAACTTGGGTAGCAAAAAGCCTCTCATATCCAACACCCAAGCCGAGACCAGATAAAACAGCAAGGCTTGTACGCAGGTCATCAAAAACAGCACCAGATGCTTCGATGTGAGCTGGCTGAGGGCGCTGATGCCCATCTTGAGTTCGCGTTTGATGATGCGCTTTTCGCCCAGGATATCATCGATGCTATTGGCCAGGCCGATAAAGATAAAGATAATCACAGCAATGAAATCGAAGAGGATGGCATTGTGGTTTTGATAGTAATTGTAGCCAGCCAAACCATCGGAGCTGCGCAGAACAAAGGCCGTAAGCAGAGCCAGGATGGGAGCCGCCAGCAGGGTCATAAAGAGATTGAGCAGACTGCGGCTTTTGTTCAAAAAGTTGCGTTTAAAGAGGATAGACAGATTCCTGAGACTGATGCCCCCTTTCTTGCTTTGCGAAGGGCCTTCCTCATTTTGCACAGGGCTATTATCCCAAGTCAAGGCCTGTAAAAAGCTAAAATCCCGATATTTTTTGTCCCAATAATCCGGATCGAATACCCGCGCCTCAGATGCATCCCGATACTCCACGAGATCGAAGAAGAAATCGGGCATTTTGAGCGTCAGCTTCTCGGTAAGCGCCGGATCTTCAAGCTGCAGCAGCTCCTCATCAAAATAATCGAAAGCTGCCGCTGCATCACCAAAATACACCTGCACTCCACCTTTATCCATCAGCAAGACCTTATCGAAGCTCTTGAAGATGCTGGCGTTAGGCTGATGAATGGTGCTGATCACGATTTTGCCCTGGTCCCGCAGTTCGCCCAGAAGCTGAATAATGCTCTCAGAATCCTTGGAAGAAAGCCCGCTAGTGGGTTCGTCCAGGATCAGGATTGCCGGCCCGGAAATTAGCTCAAGCGCAATGTTTAGCCGCCTGCGTTGTCCTCCGCTGAGCTTTTTATTATTCACATCTCCCACCAGCATGTCGCGCTGTTCGTAAAGGTCCACGCTTCTCAGCAGGTTTTGGATGCGGCTGCGGATTTCGGAAGGGTCTTTGAGCCCGGGCAAAGAGAGCTTGAGCTTGTAATAAACGTTCTCATATACACTTAGATTGGAAAACAGCAGATCGTCCTGAGGCACATAAGAGATGTAGGGCTGAAAGAAGCTAAAGTACTCCCTAAAGTCCTTGGAATCCAACTGAATTTTGGCCTGGCGGGCTTTGATCTCGCCCAAAACTACTTGCAGCAGGGTGGTTTTCCCACTTCCGCTAGGACCCATAATGGCCATCATGCTAGCCTTTTGCAGGGTAAAAGAGATGCCCCGTAGGGCTGGAGTCTCACCAGTGAAATAGTGCCAGACATCCTGTACCTTCAGCTCGGATATCTGCAAGGGGATTTCGATGAGTTCCCAATGGCGGTTTACTATGTAATTGCGGCCTAAAATGGTGAGTGTGTCACTATTTTGACTGAAGCTGAGGGTTTTGTTCAAGGGCAGCATATTCACCCGGATATCGATGTTTTGCAGAGGCTCCAGCTGCCAAAGCCCATCCTGTCTGAAGAAGCGGATGATGCTACGTTCGCTTTCGATCAGATAGATATTCAGCATGTTGGCGATCAGTTCCACGAAATACTGCTGATGCTCTTCGCTCTGGTTTTGGCTGACCGATAGCCTTTGCAGATAGCTGTCCAGGGAGTCCAAATGGCTGAGCTGTCGATAGATTTGCCAGAGGTCTTTGTGCTCCAGGCTCCAGGCTTCGCAGCTCAGAGATTCATGTGGCAGAATGAGATGATAGTCGTCTCCGGTCAAATCCCGCGGGGCATTATCACTCCTAATCTGGAAGATGCCGTTGCCGGGATTGCGCACCAGCACCAGGCCCTCAATCATCAAAAAGTGCAGGGTCTCATTCCCGGTTTTGAGGTTTCCACCCTGTGGTGCCCAATGCATGGAGTTTTTGATTTTGCCCAGGCCGTCTTGGGTAATTATTGTGGGCAAATTCACGCTATCGGCTCTGCCCTCAAAAAGATCGTAGATAGGATCCAATACATTCACATTCAGGCGCAATAGATCGGTTAATTCCACGATTTCCACCGAGCCCAGGACCTGAATCCGGCTGCGTTGATGGTAGGCCAGACTGATGAGATTGAGAATGAGCTTGATCCTATCCGGCTCTCGCAGCAGACGGTTCAGGATGTTGGCGGCTTCCCTTACCGAAAGCTTGCTGAGCATGGCCTGCTCGATCTCATAAAGCGGAATCTCAGCGCCAAACATGCTGTGCAAAAGGCGATCGATAAAGGCGATTTCTTTGCCCCGGTGCCGGGCACTGCGAGACATATATAGATATAGTGAAACCACGCACAAGAGCAATTGCTCCCTGCTTTCATCGGCCTTGTTGTGGTGCTTTTTACGCAGGAGCATCAGGGCAGATCTGTCCTAATAATGGCGATAACCCATTCGTAAGAAATCTGGTTAGGATAGTCTTGCGCGAGCCTGTAAATGGCCTGCGCCTCAAAATCAAGCATCATAGTTCTTCCCAAAGCGATATTTTCAAGTCTTATTTTACAAACTAATCTGTGTGAGGGTTATCGTCAAGGCAATTCTGGCCTGCCGGGAGCATACTGTTCATGACGTTTGAGAGCATTATTATATTTTGTTTCTGCTATCTATCTAAGATCAAATGGGATAGACTTTGATATACTGCTGCCAAGGCTACTCTAGCCCATTCGATGTCGTGGAGATGACGTGCAGATAGCAGGAAAAAATCCTCTTATCTACAGGGTAACTTCAGCATAAGTAATAGAGGTGGATAGTTGCTACTCCCGCGATGAAAAGACGGAAGAACACAGCAAATATATCAAAGCCAAAGCCGACAGACTAAAAAAAAGATTGACAGAAAAAGCCTCTTTAATTGAGGTGAGTCAATTGCTGCGGGGTGTAGCGCAGCCCGGTTAGCGCACTGGTTTTGGGAACCAGGTGTCGGAGGTTCGAATCCTCTCACCCCGACCAGCGTTTAAATATAAATATTAGTGGGCGTTTAGCTCAGTTGGGAGAGCGCTTGCCTTACAAGCAAGATGTCGGGGGTTCAAGTCCCTTAACGCCCACCACTTCTTTTTAACACACACGGGAGACCGATGAAAATAGCGATCACAGGCGCCAACGGTTTCGTGGGCAGCACCCTCCTCAGCAGCTTGCAAGCAAATGATTTCAAGCCGATTGCTTTGGTGCGTAGATCATTCTATGCACAGGGCGTGGCTGTACGCGAAATCGACTACTTTAATCCCCAGCAACTATCTGCAGCTTTAGCAGATGTGGACGTAGTGATTCACAACGCCGGTATGACCAAGAGCCTCAGCCATACAGAAATGTATGCCGCCAATATCGGTCTCACGCAAAAGATCGTCTCTACTATCAACCACATAGATCACCCCATTAGGCTGATATATATGAGTTCACAGGCCGCCTCCGGTCCCTCCACAGCAGATCTTCCTCGCAAAGAATCCGATCCCTTTGAGCCTATTTCCATCTATGGTAAAAGCAAAGCCCTGGCCGAAAAGGTGATCCACGAGCAATGTCTACAAGCTTACAACATCGTGCGTCCCTGCTCGATATATGGTCCTCAGGATCGCGACTTTTTACAGCTTTTTAAACTCTGCAAAAGGGGCCTCAGTATGCAGATTGGTAAAGAAGAACGCCTGATGAATATGATCCATGTGAGCCAATTGGCGGACTTTATCCAGCATCTGATCCTTAAAAATGATGTGAACAAAGAGACTTTCTTTGCCAGTGACAACCAAATATATACCCAGGCCCAGGTGGTTCAATATATTAGCCAGGCGATGGCTACTCAAAATCGTCAGATAATCGTTCCCCAGGCTTTGGCTCATGGGGCGTTTGCCCTCAGCGATTTATGGGGCAGAATCATCCGGCGTCCTCTCGTGACGAATCTGGAGAAATATAAAGAGATTACAGCCGAGGCCTGGCTGGTGGATAGCTCAAAAGCCCAAGAGCTGCTTTCCTGGAATCCCGCACCCCAAATGCCTGAATTAATTAAGGAAACCTACCAATGGTATATATCGAACGGCTGGCTCTGATCCTGCTGCTGCTGAGCGCAGTATATCTGGGAGCAGAGCCTGTTTCACCGAGTTTCGAACTGACGGAAGAGCAGATTTTTGTGCCGATGCCAGAGCCATTTCCGGCAGAGGAAGACAGCCTGAATACTGGAGTTCCAGACGAGACTATAGGCCAAACTGAGGAGATTACTACAGACATCCTTGCCGGCATCTCCAAAGCCGATGTCATCGCTTATATCGACACTCTGCGGGAAGTTGATTTCCCTGATGCCGGCCTCTTTGACCCGAATAACTATCCTGATATCTCTTTTACTTACCGCTTCGGCAGCGATTTTGCCGGCTTGCAAAATGCCCCTTTGCAGATCGAAAACAGTGGCTTTGAATTGCCGAATACCTTCCTGCAACCCTGGTACTATCTGGGTTATCTGGCTCAGTTTTATCAGTTTGAACAAGAGGGCAGCCGTATAAATGCCTATCACTTAGCCTATGGTTATCCGGTGAGCCTGTCGCGTTTGGAAGGCTCCTTGGGGGACTACGATTCTCGCAATGTGCAGCTCAGCTTTGCCAAAGGCAATCTCTTTGGCTTCAAAGGCGCTAGCATGCAGTTTGATTACAGATTGGTGAATGGCTACTGGGTGGATTATGCAAATAGCGGCAACTCTGTAAAGCAGTATTTGAGCTACCGCTTCCGGGACTTTCTCTTTAGCTTTCACGCCAGCTCATATCAGAAGGAGACAGGCTCATACGAGCTGAATCCCGCCTACTGGCATCAGGGCAATTTCCAGGTCAAAAACAAATACACGCAAATCATCAGCCGCATTCAGCATCCCTGGCTCACTTTAAGTTTGAGCAACATCAATGACCAGATTTCGGGAGCTAGCATCAATGAAAAATGGAGCTCTAAATCCCTGCAACTTGCTGCCAGGAGATCGTTCGTTCTGCCATATACCCAGCTCGATCTGGGCTATGAATATCGCGATCTTGAGCAAAATTACATTCCGGCACCGGCCTATAACCAGATGCAGTATGAGCAGAAAGCCCAGTTCAGGCTGTCTCATGCCTCATTGCTGGATCTGGAGGTCAGTGCGGATCTGCTTGATTGGAAGAGCGTGCAAAGCTGGTCTGATCTCAGTAAAGGGCTGGGGATCTTTAAAGTGGGAGTACATAATCGCCTGATTCTGGGCGATCGGGAGGCGATTTATTTGGCGACCTCTATTTTGAGTGATGTCCTGATGCCGGCAGTGGATATTTATAGTCCTTGGGAGAATTCAGTTTACAGCTCTGTGAATCTTGGTGATCTGAATCTGAGACTGGCCTTGGGCCAAAAGAAAGAACAACAGCAAACCATGACGCATGATCTTAGCAGAGAGCTGATGATCCTGCGCGCTTCAGGCTCCTATGACAAACGCTGGCACGATTGGCGGCTAAAGACGAATCTGGGCTGGGGCTATCAGGAATATGATGAAAGCCTGATGTCCGCTCCAGAATACACTTTCATCAGCGAGCAGAGGGTCTATCGCTATCTCAGTCATGATAATATGCTGCAGGCGGGTTTCAGCCTTCAGGGGCATTCAGAGTACTATCTGACCAATGCCGTAACACCATACCTGATCGAAGCTTCCACAGCGTTGGATGTCTTCGCAGGCCTTCGGATCAGCAAGCTCTTTGACTTCAATGTCAGCGTCAAAAACCTGCTTTCCACCTCCATCTATGGCCTGTATCCCATCCCCCTTTCCATCCACGCCAATGTGCGCTGGTTCTTTATCAATTGATTTAAAGCTCGCTGCACAGCACTGTTTTGGGGCTGTGGCAAGAGCTTTTATTATTTCGGAACGCTTTTTGCATCTACTATAAGAATATAATGTTGGGAGGACCAATGAGAAAACTGATTTTAATCATAAGCATATTATGCATCAGCCTGCTAAGTGCAGCCACCTTGGAGCGCTTTCAGGATACTGGAACCGGGATCAATGCCCGATTTGAGAATCTGCGCACTGCGCCTTTTGAGCCTGCGGAGATTTCCATAGATGATGGGGACGATGAATTCCCCGAAACCCCGATGATCTCACGGACCTTTGCGTTTCCTTATGAAAATGCCGGGCTCCTGGTGAATCAAATGACTTGGCGGGTGTTTTCCAAACAGGGAGACTACCTGCAATCCCGCCAGGAGACTGTAGATTCTGCTCTTGAGCTGTCACAGCCTTTCATCTTCAGAGAGATGCGCGGTGTGACTCTGAGGATCCAAACTCAGCTTGAGACCGAAACCGAGATTCTTACCCTGGATAATCTGGATTTTGAGCTTCAGGGCTCAGGAACGCTCACGTTTCCCCAGAGTGTTTCTCCTGCTTTTATAGACGCATACCAGGCTTTGGCTGATAACTGGGAGACTTCCTATTTGCGCAATCTCCCTGTCGCCAGACCCAAGATGCTGATCATCAGCCATCCCAATTTGGCCGATTTTCAAAAGGATTTTATCAAGTGGAAACGCTCTTTGGGCTTTGATGTCTTTGTGATCAACAAAGCTGAGGCCGGAAATACCTTGCAGGCTATCCGCAACACCATCCGGGACCATTACATGGAGCACAAGACTGATTATTTGCTGCTGCTGGGTGATACCGTGGGCAGTTTCAGCATTCCCACAAACTTCTTCCCTTCTCCGGAATATGCAGAGAACGATGCGGATGACCACTATTACACCTTGCTGGATGGGGATGATTATTTCCCCGAAATGCTGGTAGGACGCTTTTCTTTTAATGATATCATGCAATTCCAGGTGATGACCACCAAGACGATTAGCTATGAACGCGAACCCTTTATGGGCGATACTTCCTGGATGAAGCGCGCTCTGGCTATTGCCGGAAACTATGCAGAAGGCAGTCTCAGACCCACCACACCTGTGTGGATGAGTCGCTGGCTGCGTGAACGCTTGCTGGATTACGGCTATGCTGCTGTGGACACAGTATTTTATCCGCCCAGTTTTCCTGGCACCACGCCCATCCTCCAATCCATCAATCGGGGCGTACAGCTCATCAGTTACAGAGGTTGGGGAGATGCCAATGGTTGGCACTATCCCCGTTTCCATGTGCCGGATCTGGCAAATACCTTCAACGGTGCCAAAATGCCCATCGTTTACTCCATAGTATGTAATACCGGAGACTTTGCCAACACGGTGAATCCTTCCTTTGGTGAAGCTTGGATGAGGATGGGTACTGCGGCGAACCTGGGTGGCTGTGTGGCCTTTGTAGGCCCCTCAGATTTACATACCAAGACTCGTCTTAACAATACCATCTCCAGCGGAGCTTACCGCTCGATTCTGGATTATGGGGTGAGGGGCTTTGCTGCCTCTGTATTACAGGGTAAGATGGAACTTTACAGAAATTATCCCAATGATCAAGCTGCCGGCCAATACGTGCCCTTCTACTTCCACGTCTATAATATCCTCTCGGATCCTTCCATGAATATGTGGATTTTGGAGCCTGGAGTGATGCAAGAAAACATCATTGAAGGCGGGCTTACTTTTGCCCAATCCGATTCTCATATCCGCATCAATGCTCCCCACCTGGATGGCGCCATAGTCTCTGGCAGCAAAGACGGTATTGCCTTTAACTATGCCAAAGTCGTGAATGGCATCGCGATCTTAAACATCGATCCGGAAGAAGAAGGCAATCTCGTCCTTACAGTGTCCAAGCCCAATTGGGTGCCTTTGGTGCGCACTCTCACCGTCAATGGCCAGGCCGGAATCGGCATCATGACCAATACCGGAGCCGATCAGCGCATCAATCCCGGTGAAACCCTGGAGATAGCCATCACTGTGAAGAACTATTCCGAGAGTACCTATACCGGCGTTTCGGGCACTATCCAGGATTATGAAAATCTTGAGATCACCGCGCTCAATCCTGCCAGTTTTGAGCTGGTTGCCGGCGCTACCCATACGCTTAATTTCCGGATTGTGGCAAATTACAACATCCATCCCGATGATGTGATCAACCTGGATTTCCATACGCAGAATCCGGCCAGTACCCATACCTTCCAGATCTCTGGAGGAGGGGCCCGGCTGGCTGTTTGGAATCACACCGGTACTCTGGCATTGCGCCAGACTTCTACCCTCAATTTTACCTGTGCCAATAGCGGTACTGCTCCTTTGAGCAATGCTAAAGTGATCGCCCTATCGCGCACCGAGGGTGCCACCATCCTGTCCACTCCCATCACAATAGGCAATATCGCCGCAGGAGAGGAAGCCAATTTCAATGTAAATATCACTCTTCTGGCCGATGTCTGGGATGGGAAGAATATCCCGCTCAGCTTTGTCTTTAGTGATGACAACGGCTACGAGTGGAAGTCTTACTATGCCGTCACCGCAGGAAATCCTGAAAACAATGATCCCACCGGCCCTTGTGAATACGGCTATTTTGCCTATGATGATACCGATGTGGATTATCCCATGGCGCCTGTTTATGATTGGCTTGAGCTGGATCCCCTCCTGGGTGGCCCGGGCAATCTCTGGTTGATTATGGATGATGGTGTCAAGCAGGTTCCTCTGCCCTTTACCTTCAGATTCTTTGGTCAGGATTATGATCACATCAGCATTAGTTCCAATGGCTGGGCCTCATTTATCCATACCGATGAGAGCTATTTCAATAACCACTATATCCCTGCCGCTCTGGGCCCTTATGCTTTGATAGCAGGATATTGGGACGATCTCAAAGGCAAGATCATCGGCGTCACAGAAGAAGGAGTGGATATCTTTGCCGATATGCGCATCCTGTATTGGTATGATGCTGCCAACCACCGCTTTATCATCGAATACAATGAAGCCTACAGTCAATACACCATACAGGCCGGTGATGATGCCTCGCTGGAAAAATTCCAGATCATCCTCTATCCCAAAGCTGATGATGATGGCGACATCGTGCTCCAATACCACACTGTGGATAACCCCGCCACCACAGGAAACTACTGCACAGTGGGTATAGAAGATCATCACCAGCTCTCTGGCCTTACCTATACTTATGCCAATTTCTACCCGCCCACGGCTTCCATCCTGGAAGCAGGACGCGCCATTCGCTTCACCACCACTGCTCCGGATACCTATGTGAGCAATGCAGATGCTGTGGCTGCACTGCCGGTGAGCAATCTGCGCAACTATCCCAATCCCTTCAACCCCAGCACCATCATCGCTTTTGAAAGCGCTGCTGCCACCACTGCCACTCTTCATATTTATAACATGAAGGGACAGCTCGTGCGTGAATTGCACAAGGGTGCGATCTCCTCTGGTAACAATAGTTTCGTCTGGGATGGCACAAACGATTCCGGGCAGAATGTCGCCACCGGACTCTATCTCTACCGTCTTGAGACTCCATCGGCCAGCTATGCCCGCAAAATGCTGATGCTGAAATAAATAAATAATACATACCGATAATAAAGAGGGAGCTTTGCAAAGCTCCCTCTTTGCTTTGGTTCTCGTGCCATGCAGCTTTCCTGAGTATTGCTTTGCTGCTGCCACCGCTTAGCTCTCTGGGAAGAGCCATGCTATTCGCTCCGGGCTTCAAGTCAGTTTTAACGCAGTTTCCACTCGAACTGACTCGAGGGCTCGAGTGAATACGAGCTCAAGCCATGTTAAAAGCGTGTTCGGGAGAAGGGAAAGCCGGGGTCTGTTGCCGTGCTTAATTGCTTTGGCAAGAGGGTGATCAAGAATAGGTTTCTGCTATTCTAAACTCGGTAATTTCAGGATAATAGGGCAATTCAGGAAATGCCTTTAATAATAAATCTTGACAGAAATATGAGCGCAGGATATAAGAGCAGAAATCTAAACAAAGTACAACAAGAAAAAGGAGAAACAATGAAAAAAATACTTGTGATAACCATACTGGTGCTAGCCGGACTTACCTTAGTAGGTTGCAATAGCGCAAGCAAAAAAATCGACACATACTTGAATGGTCTTGAATTATCGGTGGCAAATGATGAAAAATCTTTGGATGCCGGAGAATCAATCCTTGTGATCCCAACTGATGTGGAAAATAAGTACAAAGCTGATTTGGCCATTGGCGTGGACCAATATATGATTTTGACCAAGGGTAACCCAGAACAGCAGAGAAAGTTTGCAGATATTAAAAACAGAATTGATGTCCTTCAATCAAGGCTTCCCATAGTTGCTGAAGAGATTGCTGAAGAAGTCAATCCTAATGCTCCAAACACTCCTTCTACTCCCAACAAACCCTATGTACCTCCAGTGACCAAGCCAACTGAGCCCACCAAACCAGTGGAAAACTCAATTGATAAGCTGCTCAACACTTATGAGACTATCATAGTGACATACGAAAATGCTGCCGACAGTGGTAAACTGGGCATGAAAGATATGGCTAAAATAACTACTGATTTGTCTGAACTGAAAAAGAAGACAGATGGCGTGGAAATGACCGACGCACAATCTGGAAGATTGGGCAATTTGACCGTCAGATTCACGAAAGTATTGAAAAAAGCAAGTAGCAAACCCAAAAAATAATAAGGCTCATAGCTTATAGATAAGCTTAAGCTGTCTTTCCAGGAACCCCATACACTTATGCTATGGGGTTCCTTTTTTTTTGCTCCCGGTGTTTGGCCTCTCTTGATCTGGCTTAGTGTCTCTAAAGGCGCTGTATCAGCAATGAAATCGGGACCAGGGAAGATCTGTCCCAAGCCTATGCTCTGGCGCAAAAAGGAAGGACTTGAAAGACAGAAGTCCCTTGACATATATCAGGCTTTTGGCCTTTTGTGCATTACTGTATATTAGTAGAAATCGCTTATACTCTAAAGGATAAAAATGCATAGAAGATATTACTCATTACTGCTGTTGCTTTTGCTAGTGCTTTTCATCAGCTCTTGCGGAGAAAATCAAAAACTTACTCCCCCTGAAGGGGACGATACCGAACTGCTTTTTGGCACGGATACCACCCTGGACATCGTCACTTGGAATCTTAAGACTTTCCCCCTGAATGCCAATACAGTAGGTCTGCTCAGTGAGATCATCCCTCAGCTCAAGGCGGATGTTATTGCCTTTCAGGAGGTAATGGACTACACCCAGTTTCAGGCGCTGGCAGAAATGTTGCCGCACTATCAGGCCAGGATTTACACTGCCACTTCCTCATACCGTTTGGCCTATCTCTATGATACCCGCACTATTACAGTCAATGATGAATATACCATCTATAATGGGGATTCAAATCCCTTCCCGCGACCTCCGTATGTCCTGGATATCACTTTTGCCAATCAGAATTACTTCATCATCAACAACCATTTCAAGGCTTTAGGGGATAATTATATCGATACACAGGATCCCTGGGATGAAGAGATGAGGCGCCTTCTAGCCAGTGACAAACTAGAGCGCTACATCCGCGAAAATCTGGGTACTGAGCGGGTCATCATGCTGGGAGATCTGAACGATCAGATCCAGGAGCCTGAAGCCACCAATGTGTTTATGCCGTTCCTGAACCGCCCTGATGAATACAGCTTTGCCACGATGCCCATTGCCATGAATCCCACGCCGAATACGGTTTCTTACCCTTCTTACAATAGTATTCTGGATCACATCCTGATCACCGATGAACTCTATGCAGATTTTAGCCTGGCGGGAAATATTTGCCGCGTTATCAGAGTGGAGAATCACGTGGGAGGCCTTTCGGCTTACTATCAATTGATCTCCGATCACCGGCCGGTGGGGATCCGTCTGCAGGCATATTAGAACAAAAATAAGTTCTGCTTGACAGAACTTCTCATAATCAATTTTCTGCAATACAAGAACTTCCGGGAGGAAAACATGAAGAAGATTGTTTTGCTTTGTATTTTGATTATTCTGCTGTCAGCGCTTGGAGCCAAAGCCCCTTTGGCAAAAGATAGTGATGTGGATTTCTTTGGAAGCGCGAATGCCGGTAATCCACCTCCAAACCGCAGCCTGGACTATAGCAAAGAAAGAATTCAGGATCTGGAAAAATCAGCAAAGACCGGCTCCGCTGAGGCCTATATCTCTTTGGGAGAAATCTATACCTACTATGGCTATTCTAAATATAACCCCAAAAAAGCCTTCAAATACTATGAAAAGGCCGTGGAAAACGGGGATTACTCTGCCTACATCCGCATGGGAGACATTCGCCGCTATAGCGCCGGTAAGAAAGCACGCTCCGCTGTGGACTATTACCAGCTCGGAGTAGATAAGGGTTTAGAGGATGCCAGGCTGAGGCTTGCTGAGCTCTATATAGAGGGTCGGGTGGTGGAAAAAGATTATAAGAAAGCCCAGCGCTTGCTGGATAGTATAGACTTGGATTCTGCCGAGCTTGCGAGCCCGGATCTTGTGGAGTTCTATAAGGCTACATTGCTTCTGGATGGCCTGGGTGTGGATGCCCGTCCCAAAGAAGCACTAAAGGTCATCGAGGATCTTGCTGAAAAAGAACTCACGGCTGCCATGCTAAAACTTGGACATCTTTACCTCAAGGGCAAGCAAGTACCCAGGGATCAAGTTCGGGCCGAAGCACTGTTTTCACGAATGGCAAATATGGATGATGGCGCAAATAAGCTTTCTGTAGCGCTGACCTTGATCCATGATGAGAGATTTGAGCTTGCCAAAAATCTGGGCATGAAGCTGATGCGAGAGCTGGCGGAAGAGGATATGGATGCCGAGGCTCAATTCATGCTGGGACAATGCTACTTGCAGGAAGAAGGAAAGTACTGTGATTTTGTGGAAGCTGCGGCTTGGTTTGCCACAGCCTATCATAACGAAAGTAACGATATGACAAAAGCAGGAATGAGGATTTACAATATGATTTGTGCGCACCTGGATAATGCCAAGCGCTGGGATCTGCAGCAAAAGGAATCCAATTACAAACGCCTGTATAGTAAAAAGTGATGTTTGGGAAGAGAGACCTGTCTGGTTTTGATGCTGGTATCACGCATTTTTTGCGAGATTACAGAGCTGGCAAACGGCAAATCCGCGCCGGCAGCAGTCTTTTGGGGGCAAGTCTGAGCGCTCTTTAAGCCATTAAAAACACTAAATGCAATTTATTTTACTTTTCTGATATTTTTGCAAAATAGAGACTTAGGGATATCGGGCGTCAATTCATCCCAGAATAATGCAAAATATCTATTGACAAATTTAGCCCCTCTGGGAATGTGAAAAAACCTGCTCGGCAAGAGCGGGTCAAAATTGTTCTTTAACAAGTTTATAGAGTGCTATAGAGATAAAGTGAAATGAGCTCTTGTCAGTTCAATCATATTTAATTA
>JAJBAW010000007.1 GCA_020532545.1 Candidatus Cloacimonadota bacterium
TTGGTACCCACTTATACAACACTTTGGGTTTGGAGCCCGAGAAATTTCAAAGAATAGACTTCCGGGATGAGTATTTCCAGAAGGAAGAGACGCTGGATGCTTTTGTGAAGCAGTGTGACGTGATCGTGCATCTGGCGGCTATGAACCGGCATAACGATCCGGGCGTATTGTATCGAACCAATATCGAGCTCGTGCAAAGGCTGATCGATTCTATGGAAAGGACGGAGGCAAGACCTTATGTGATTATGAGCTCTTCGCTGCAGGAAGAGCGGGATAATCTTTATGGACGGTCCAAACGGGAAGGCAGGGAACTTTTTAATAAGTGGGCAGACCGCAATGATGCTGCCTTTACTGGCTTGATCATTCCGAATGTATTTGGTCCTTTTGGGGTGCCGTTCTATAATTCTGTGATATCTACCTTTTCGCATCAGGTCGTTAATAATTTGGTGCCGAAGATTGAGGTGGATGCGGAGTTGAAGCTGATCTATGTGGGAGATTTGGTTAGAAAGATAATTGGTTTGTTTCCCGCAGATAACGCAGATATGGGCGCAGATTTCGCTGATTTGAATAGTCACACGGATTTTACGGATGGGACGGATCAACGCGGATTGGGTTTTGCAACCACCGAGAACACCGAGAACACTGCAACCACCGAGAGCACCGAGGACACCGAGGTTGGGGAGAAGGGTAATTCTCAATTCTCAATTCTCAATTCTCGATTGAATTTGCCGAGGCAGATTCAGGTGGAGCATATGGCTGAGTTTAAGGTATCGGAACTGCTGGAGAAATTGCAGGGTTTTAGGGAGATGTATCAGCTTAAGGGGATATTTCCAGAGCTGAATGATAGATTTGAACTGGCTCTTTTTAATACCTTCCGGAGCTATCTGCCGAATGAGCATTTTCCGGTGAAGTACATGAAGCATGCAGATCCCAGAGGGGTGTATGTGGAGGCGATGAAGTTTTGTTCTGGTGGACAGGCAGCGTTCTCTACTACTGTACCGGGTATTACGCGAGGGAATCATTTCCATACCCGCAAGGTGGAACGGTTTGCGGTGATTCAGGGTAAGGCTTCCATCAAGCTAAGGAAATACGGAACTGATGAAGTGATAGAGTATATATTGGATGGCAATGATCCGGCTTATGTGGATATGCCTATCTGGTACACGCATAATATCACCAATATCGGGGATGGAGAGCTGCTGACTATGTTTTGGATAAATGAGTTTTATGATCCGGGTGATCCGGATACTTTCTTTGAAAAAGTTTAGTTTCACTAAATAAGCTGGGTTTTCCCGCAGATTTCGCAGATGCAATGCGCAGATCACGCGGATCGATAAATTACTAATAAATCTGCGATATCTGCGTTCTAAATCTGCGCTATCTGCGGGAAACAAAGGGATAAGATGTTAAAAGTTATTACAGTAGTGGGCACAAGGCCGGAGATCATCCGTTTGGCCTGCGTTATACAGTTATTTGATCGCTACACCAAGCACATCCTGGTGCATACCGGGCAGAATTACGATTATGAACTGAATCAAATATTCTTTGAGGATCTGGAGCTGCGCAAGCCGGATTATTTCTTGAATGTGGATACCTCATCTTTGGGGCGTGTATTGGGTGAAACCCTTATCGGGATCGAAGAGGTAATTGACAAAGAGCAGCCTGATGCAATGCTGATATTGGGTGATACTAATGCTTCAATTGCCGCTATTATGGCGAAACGCAAGCACATCCCCATCTATCATATGGAAGCGGGAAACCGCAGTTTCGATGCCAATGTGCCGGAAGAGATTAACCGCAAAATGATAGACCATATTTCAGATTTTAATCTGGTGTATACAGAGAACTCGCGCAGGCATCTTTTGGCAGAAGGTCTTTCACATCGTAGGGTATATCTTACCGGTTCTCCCATGTTCGAAGTTTTGCAGCGGTATTTGCCCAAGATACAGAAATCTGATATCTTGGAGAAGCTTAGTCTACAAGCACGAAAATACCTCTTGGTCTCTGTACATCGTGAAGAGAATGTGGATTATCCGGACAATTTGCGCCAGATAAGCATGGTATTGAATACTCTCGCGGAGAAGTATAAATACCCCATCATCGTGAGTACGCATCCGCGGACCAGGAAGAAAATAGAGCTGCTGGAAGAATTTGTGTTCAATCCCTTGATTCAGTTTCTTAAGCCTTTTGGCTTCTCTGATTACAATTATCTGCAGATGAATGCGCTTTGCGTTGTTTCGGATAGCGGAACCATCAGCGAGGAAAGCTCTATTCTTAGATTCCCAGCTATCTCGATCCGCAACTCCATGGAGCGGCCAGAGGCGATTGATGCTGGAACCATCATCCTCACTGGATTTGATCCTGAGGTGGTGCTGGATTCTGTCAATCTGGCAGTGGAGGAAGGTGCGCAATATGCCAGTATCTGTCCCGAATACCAAGTGGAAAACACGGCGATGAGGGTGCTTAAGCTGGTGATGGGGACGGCGAAATTGCATAAGTTGTGGAGTGGGCTGTATTGAGTTACGGGGTGAGTGAATGGAAGAGGTGTTGGGCGTTAATCGTTAAACGGTAAATGTTAGACGGTAAGCGGTAAAAGTTAGACGTTAGGCGTTAGACGTGAAGGAAGAATTATGATTCATAAGGATATGGAAGTTTATAAGTCAAGCATGCTGCTTGTAAAGTATATCTACGAGCTCAGTTCAGCTTTTCCTAAAGAAGAAATCTATGGGCTTACATCACAGATGCGAAGGGCGGCCGTGTCGGTTCCATCCAATATTGCTGAAGGAAGCGGACGTAGATCGCCCAAGGAGCTATTACAATTTCTTAACATAGCTCTGGGTTCCCTTGTTGAGCTTGAAACGCAATTAGAGATAGCTCATATGCTCAAGTTCTCGATTGATAAAGAAAAACACAAGGTAATCGAAGACCAAGTCTTGAAGGTCAAACAGCTCCTTCTGGGTTTGATTAGATCAATGCGAGCAAAATCTACCGTTTAACGTCTAACGTTTAACGTCTAACGTAACACCATGAAAGATTTTACTGTAAAAATGTACTCAGATTTGCTGGATGCCATCATGGGAGCTGGATATGCGTTTCAAACCTTTAGAGAGTATCTGAGGGAGCCTCTTGAGAGAGTGGTGATTCTGCGGCACGATGTGGATAAAAGGCCGGAGAATTCGCTGACATTCGCGGAGATTGAGCATGCAAAGAAGCTGAAGGCTTCTTATTTTTTTAGGGTGGTACCGGAGTCTTTGCAGCCTGATAAACTGCTTGCTATAGCCAGGATGGGGCATGAGATTGGTTATCACTATGAGGATATGGACTTTGCTAAAGGGGACTTGGAAAAGGCCTTGGAGTCGTTTGTCCAAAACCTCCAATTATTGCGAAAGCTGGCTCCGATAGATACGATCTGTATGCATGGCAGCCCACTCTCCAGATATGACAACAAAGAGCTTTGGCGCCATTATGATTACCGGCAATATGACATTTTGGGCGAGCCTTATTTTGATCTGGATTATAGCAAGATCTTTTACATTACCGATACGGGTAGAAAGTGGAATAACACGGAGGCCAGTATCCGGGATAAAGTGGATAGTCCTTTTCAGATTGAGGTGAATAGCACAGATCATTTTATCGAGCTCTTGAAAGTAAATGCCATGCCGGATCAGATGATGATCAATACGCATCCACAGAGATGGGATGATGGGCTTGGGCCGTGGATTAAAGAGCTGGTGGGGCAGACCTTGAAGAACCAGATTAAAAAGATGATTTCACGCAGATAGCGCGGATAAAGGCGCAGATTTTCGCAGAGGGTGACAACAGTATGACTGAGAATGAAATCGGATACAAGGTTCGGGGTGCTTGCTTTTCTGTATATAACGAGCTTGGAGCGGGTCTTTTGGAAAGTGCCTATGAACAGGCTTTGACATATGAGCTAAGGAATTTGGGCTTACGGGTAGAAACTCAGGTTCCGATTGAGACGAGCTACAAAGGTCAGTCGATTGGCACAGGGTATCGATTGGATATATTAGTTGATGGTAAGGTGATTGTTGAACTAAAATCTGTAGAAAAGCTCTGTGCAGTGCATCACAAACAGCTATTGACCTATTTGAAATTAACGGGGCTGAAACTTGGTTACCTGATTAATTTTAATACAGATAAGTTGTCTGACAATCTCGTCCGATACGCGAATAAGTTGTGATTATCAAGTGATTTCACGCAGATAGCGCGGATAAAGACGCAGATTTTCGCTGAGAGACTTTAACATGAGAGAAAATGAAATTGGATATAGAGTAAGGGGTGCTTGTTGCTTTTTGTATATAATGCACTTGGAGTATCCTGGTGCAATAGGTAAATAAATTATTCTGCTAAGTTGTCTGACAATCTCGTCCGATACGTGAATAAGTTATGATTATCAAGTGATTTCACGCAGATAGCACGGATAAAGGCGCAGATTTTCGCAGAGAGACTTTAATATGAGAGAAAATGAAATCGGATATAGAGTAAGGGGTGCTTGTTTTTTGTATATAATGCACTTGGAGTATCCTGGTGCAATAGGTAAATAAATAATTCTGCGTTGATCTGCGCCTTTATCTGCGTGATCTGCGTGCAACAAAGAGATTAAAATGAAATACTTAGTAACAGGTGGAGCCGGCTTTATAGGCTCAAACATCGTATCGGAGCTGCTCTCTCAGGATCAGCAAGTGGTAGTCTTGGACAATTTTGCTACAGGCAAGCGGGAGAATACCCTCCCTTTGATGAAGAATAAGAATCTGACTATGATCGAAGGGGATTTGCGCAGTTTTCATATTGTACGTACTGCGGTGAAAGGTGTAGATTATATCCTGCATCAGGGGGCTTTGCCTTCGGTGCCACGCTCGATCAATGACCCCATTACCTCGAATGATGTGAATATCTTGGGTATGCTGAACATCCTGGAAGCGGCCAAAGAATTTGGCGTAAAGCGAGTGGTGTGTGCTTCATCATCTTCGATCTATGGTAATAGCGAGAGCTTGCCCAAGGTGGAAAGTATGCCGGTGAATCCGCTTTCGCCTTATGCGCTCACAAAATATGCGCAGGAGCGCTACTGTCAGATTTTCTCGAAGATATATGGGATGGAGGCGGTGGCTTTGCGTTATTTTAACGTGTTTGGTCCGAATCAGGATCCCACCAGTCAGTATTCGGCAGTGATCCCGAAGTTCATCAAGCTGATCATGCAGGATAAAGAGCCGATGATCTATGGCGATGGCAGTCAATCCCGTGATTTCACCTTTGTGGAAAACAATGTCTGGGCGAATATTCAGGCTTGTACGGCACCGAAAGCATCCGGAGAGGTGATTAATATCGCCTGCGGGAAGAGGTATACCCTGATTGATTTAGTTGATATGATCAATGAGATTTTAGGTAAGAATATCGAGCCGAAGTTTGCACCGGATAGGGCAGGGGATGTGAAGCATTCGTTGGCGGGGATTGAGAAAGCGAAGGAACTGCTGGGGTATGAGGTGAGGGTGGATTTTAAGGAAGGGCTGCGGCGAACGATTGAGTATTTTATGTAGGTTTTAGCGTTTTAGGGTTTTAACGTTTTATCGAGGCGCGGAGTTTCAGTGTTTTATCGAGTCGCGGGAATTGGAGATTGGTTGTGAAGAGTTTTAAAGATTTAGAAGTTTGGAAGCTGAGTATAGATTTCGTGGAAGACGTTTATAAACTGACAGGCGCTTTTCCTGAGAACGAAAAGTTTGGATTGGTGTCTCAGATGCGTAGAGCGGCTGTGTCTATCTCTTCTAATATAGCTGAAGGGCAAGGCCGCAAGAATTCCAAAGAGTTTATCCAGTTCTTGTATATTGCCAAAGGATCATTGGCTGAAATAGAGACGCAACTCATAATCTGTGAACGCTTAGGCTATACTGCCAACATAATAGAGCTTACCGAGAAGATGAAAAGAATCAGAATGATGATCGTAGGTCTCATAAACGCATTGTATAATCAGAGTGGCCAACAACCTCACAGCCTTAAACCTCAAAAATAGGAACGTAGGCTCCACTACTGCATTACACAGCTAAAATGACCGACAACCCTAAAACGTTAAAACCTTAAAACGTTAAAACCTTAAAACCTCAAAACCCCCAACAAACGGAGAAAATTCGGATGATATCTATCAAACAACGTATTCTTGTTTTAGCCCCTCACACCGATGATGGTGAATTTGGTTGCGGAGCTACGATCGCAAGATTCGTGAAAGAATCCAAAGAAGTATATTATGCCGCATTTTCGCTGGCGGAAGAATCTGTCCCCATGGGATATCCCAGAGATGTCTTGGAGACTGAGGTGAAAAATGCTACAAAAGTCTTGGGCCTCCAGAAAGATCATCTGCTGATTTATCGTTATAAGGTGAGGAACTTTGCCAGCGAAAGACAAGCTATTTTGGATGATTTGGTGAAGCTTAATAGAGACCTTCGGCCTGATTTGGTGCTGATGCCTTCTCTGAATGATCTGCACCAGGACCACACGACTATCGCCAAAGAAGGCTTGCGCGCCTTTAAGAAAACCACCATTTTGTGTTATGAATTGCCCTGGAATAACATAGTTTTTGCCAATAATTGTTTTATTACTTTTGGAGAATCCGAGCTGCAAACTAAGATCGAAGCTTTGCGTTGTTACAAGTCACAACAGAACCGGGATTATGCCTCACCAGATTTTATCCGAGGTCTGGCCATCACTCGAGGAACTCAGATTGGAGCAAAGTATGCTGAGGTTTTCGAAGTGATCCGCATGGTGCTGTGAGGTAAAATATGAAATATGTGATACCTGAAAGGAATGTAAGTATTCTTGCAGACTCCATCGAGATTGGCGAATCCGTAGTATTTGGCCATAACGTTGACATCAACTTGAAAGGATCCTTCAGCATTGGCAGCTTCTCGGTATTGGGCTCGAACATACAAATAAGAGGAAACAACACTGCCATCGGAGAACATCTTTTTTGCGGTGGCGGCCTCAGAATCGGTGGAGGTGGGCGCTATCATCCTAATGCTAATCTGACAATAGGGGATAGATGCACCATCCACAACAATTTTATCAATGTCTGTGAGCCTGTCGTGATTGGGAATGATGTGGGGCTTTCGCCAGATACGTCGATTTTGACTCATGGCTACTGGATGTCTGTCCTTGAGGGCTATCCAGCCTCGTTTTCTGGCGTGAGCATAGGAGACGGCGTCATTGTAGGATATCGAAGTCTGATCATGATGGGCGTTGATATAGCCCCATACTGCGTGATTGGCGCCCAATCTGTAGTGACAAAATCGCTTGCTAAAAAGGGGATATACGCCGGCAGCCCGGCGAGATTTATTCGGGCTATTGAACCTCCATCTCAAGATGCAAAGCTGAGAATCATAGAAGATATTATTGAAAGATATTTGCTGATCGCAGAATACCACGGCTTGAAGCCAGAGATAAGCATCCAATACCCCAATGTCAAGATCAATGATTTTGTAATCAACGTAGAAAGCTTGGATTATGCTGGCACTGAAGATCCAGAAACCGATGATTTTCGTGACTATATCCGGAAATGGGGTATCAGGATCTTTACCCAACGTCCCTTCATCAGTAGCTTTTCATTGAGAAGCGAATGAGTACCATGTTCTGCTCTGATTCTATGCTAGAAAGGAATATTTAGAAAGTATTATGCAACAGATCGTACGCAATGTTCGAATAATCGGCACGGGATCTTATGTTCCGGAAACAGTTTACACCAATGAATACATAGAGACTTTTGCTCCCACCAATGCCGCTTGGGTAGAAGAAAACCTCGGCATCAAAGAACGAAGGATAGCCTCTGAAGATCAGCCCACCAGTGACCTGGCCGCCAAGGCAGGACTCAAAGCCATCGAATCAGCAGGCCTGAAACCCGAAGATATAGATCTTATCATCGTGGCAACATCCACTCCGGATCGTCTGGCTCCTTCCACCGCTGCGATTGTGCAGGATAAGATTCAAGCTTATAATTCCGTAGCTTTTGATCTTGCGGCGGTATGTTCCGGCTTTCTTTTTAGCATATCTACCGCAGCTCAATTCATTGCTACAGGAGTTTATAATAACGCCTTAGTGATCGGAGCCGATACCTTTTCGAAGATAATAGACTGGAGCCGCAGAGACTGCGTATTCTTTGGTGATGGCGCAGGCGCAGCGGTTCTTACGCATACCGAATCTGACAAAGGGTTTTTGGCTTTCAGACTCTATACAGATGGCCGCGGAAAGTGGAATTTTACTATTCCCGGAGGTGGTTCCGAATACCCGCTGAGCCACGAAAATGTAGATGCCGGACACCGCTATTTTCAGATGGTGGGCAAGGCTGTCTATGAGACGGGGATTAAGGTATTGCCCAAGGCCATCAATCAGGTTTTAGCAGATACCGGGACGAGCATTGATCAAGTTGATTATCTGATTCCCCATCAGCCCAGCATCAGAATTTTGAAGGATACTGCTAAGATCATCGGCTTGCCTTTTGAGAAGGTAATGACGAATATGGACCGCTATGCCAATACTTCCGGGGGAACCATCCCGATCCTCTTGGATGAAGCTAATAAAGCAGGCAAACTGAAGCCAGGTTCATTGATCCTCTTTGCCGCTGTGGGCTCTGGTTGGACCTATGGCGCATCGCTGATCAGGTGGAGCTAAGACCCTTGAAGATTCTTATTGCTGGCGCTTCCGGAGGGATAGGCAAGTATCTGGCAGAGCGCATGTCTGCAGAGCATGAGGTCTTTGGTAGCTACAATTCACGACAGCCGGATATTGGCTTGAGCTACAACATGACCAAGGTAGATATCGGCTGTGAACCCGAAGTCCAAAACTGGATAGATCAAGCCTGCTCTGCTGAAGACGAGCTTGCCCTTATTTATTGTGTAGGGGTGAATTACAACTGCATGATGCATAAATCGGACGCTGGACTTTGGCAAGAAGTGATAGAATCGAACCTTATTGGTGTTCAGCACGTTCTAAGGCAGATTTTGCCGCTTATGCGGGGGAAAAAGTTTGGCAGAATCGTGCTTTTATCTTCTGTGGTTCCTCAGATTGGGGTGCCTGGGACCAGTGCTTATGCAGCGTCGAAAGCTGCCCTATGGGGCTTAAGTAAGGCTGTGGCCAGTGAAAACGCAAGATATGGCATTACGATTAATAGCATAAATCTTGGCTATTTTGATATCGGCATGATCAAGGATGTGCCATCTGAGGTGCTGGAGCAGATTGTTTCCAGTATTCCCATGGCGCGCTTGGGAGATCCAGATGATATTCTCAAGACTGTGGAGTACCTGCTGTCTTCCGATTATTTGACTGGAAGCCAGATCGACCTGAATGGGGGACTGTTTTGAAGAATTGGGTATGTAGCTCCTCTCATTGGCACGCAGATTGCGCAGATAGGGTCTCTCACAGATCTCACAGATTTCACAGATATTTGTTTAAAAAGGGGCTGGTATCAACATGCTTACCTGTACACACATTGCCCAACCCCTCATATAACCTATTTGTGTGATCTGTGAGATCTGTGAGCAATAGAAGGACTTTACATGAAATATAAAATCACAAAATGGGGCCTATTCTTCCTGGACATCATCCTGGTGGTGTTCTCTTTTCTATTTGTGGCTAAAGTGCGCAGTGGTACGCGGATCATCGTCTCTACCTACTGGCGTTCGCTGATTCCCTTTACTTTGATCTGGATAGGTAGCGGGGTATGGGGGCTGAAATACTCCATGGAAACGATTGCCAATGGAGGCGAGCTGCTGAAAAGGCTCTTTAAATGTAATACAGTGGCGGTTCTGGCTATTTTCTTTGTGATGTATATCTTGAAGAAATTCCACTATTCCCGCTATATCGTGATCGGTACGATTCTGGGTGTGATTGTACTGGAAATCATCATCTTTATCGGGGTTTATTACACTCTCCGTTTTCAGAAGGAAAACCGCAATTTTGCCTCTACCAAGCTGGTGACGAGATCCAAGGTTCTGGAGGAATCTCAGAGTCCGAAATTCTTTGAAGAGGAGGCACGTGAGATTCCGACTATTTCAGACAAAGCCTATGTCCCGCCCTTCTCAGAAGCGATAGAAGAAGACAGCATTCTGGTTCCGCTCTGGCAGAAATACCTCATTGGCAATAGCGCTCTATTTGATTTCATCAATGACTTTCTGAATCTGACCCGCTTTTCCAAGAGCCATACCCTGGTGCTGAATAGCGAGACTTTTTTCAATATCGAAAATGAAGCTGAGAACTCACGCCATCTTTTTATTAATTTACATAAGATCAATGACTTCCGGCGGCTCAATGTCTATCTGATCAGAGTGAATGAGATGCTGGAGACGGGTGGAGTTTTCATCTGCCAGGGTCAGACTATCACCGAACGTAGAGAGGAGTTTTACAAGCGTTTCACACCCTATCTGGGGCGTGTTTTTTATGGCGCTGATTTCATCTATCGACGTGTGTTCCCCAAGTTGCCGATCCTGCAAGGTTGGTATTTTGCCCTCACCAAGGGTAAAAATCGCGCCCTCTCCGAGACGGAGATGCTGGGGCGCTTTTATTTTTGTGGATTCGATCTCATCCATAAACGCGAAATAGATGGTCACATGCACTTTATCCTGCGCAAAAGCAGAGAGCCCAAGCGCGATCAAAACCCGACTTATGGCCCCTTGATCCGGCTCAAGCGTAAAGGTCTGAATGGCAAGACCATATACGTGAAGAAGTTTCGCACTATGCACCCCTATAGTGAATATCTCCAGGCCTACGTCTATGCCACAAACGAGCTGCAGGATGGGGGGAAATTCCGGGATGACTTCCGCGTGACTTCCTGGGGAAAGATCATGCGTAAACTCTGGATTGACGAACTGCCACAATTCCTGAATTTCTTTGCCGGAGAGCTATCTCTGGTGGGAGTCAGAGCCTTGAGCGAACACTATTATCAGCTCTATCCAGCCGATATGCAAGAGCTGAGACTCAAGGTAAAACCGGGGCTCTTGCCACCCTTTTATGCGGATATGCCTACAAGCTTTGATGAGATAGTGGAATCCGAAAGGCGCTATCTGATGCAGAAGATGGAGCGGCCCTGGCTTACGGATTGGAAGTATTTCTGGAAAGGAACCTGGAATATCTTGATCAAGCGGGCGAGGTCGAATTGAGGGGCGTGAGAAGTTAGACGTGAGAAGTTAAGAGTTACAAGTTACGAGTTACAAGTTACGAGTTACAAGTTACGAGTTACAAGTTACAAGTTACGAGTTACAAGTTATCAGTTACGAGTTGCCAGTGCTGGATTGGATACGTCTCGTGTCCAGTGAAAGTTAATTAGTTACGAGATACAAGTATTAGCGAGGTTTAGTCTCGCTATTTTTTTTGCCCAAAAATCCGGAGATCGATCCATGATTTGTGATTATATTCCAATGTGTTAGCGGTTGAGAGTTCCTCTTTATCTTCATCAAAAACACCACAATCTCAAGGTTCTATCTGCGCGGAATCTGACAAAGAACTTGACACAGTACGGCTGATTTTCTTTATATCAATTCATTAATAATTATGAGAAAGGCAGAAATGAAGAAATACAGTTTGATACTTGGGTTCATGTTCCCCAGGTGTCACAGATTGATACTTATGACCATGCCCAATAGCTTGATGTTTAAGCTCTTGTCCCCATTTTATGAGAGTCTGATGCCAGGACTCCGACCCTCTTTTGTTTGGGCGTTTGCCCCGATATCCCGTCACCCCATTAACAGGAGTGCTTGATGAAGCGGGATAAACCAGCAGATGTGAAAATCAGGGTGAGAGGCAAAGAAGCCCTAAACATGGTCTTGCGCTATATTCGTCAGAAGATCTCAGAACAGATCATGGCTGTGGCCACCATTATCATTTATTTATTGCTGTTCCAAACCATCATCCTGGGCATTCCCGTCTTTGATGCCGCGATTCTGGCCTTGGGGATGGCCTTGGTGATTTTGGGCTTAACGTTCTTCCTGGAAGGCCTCTTGATCGGGATAATGCCCATGAGCGAGGAGATCGGCATCAAGCTACCCCAAAAAGCGGGGCTGATCACCATTCTCGTGATCGGCTTTATTCTGGGGGTGGGTGCCACCTTTGCCGAGCCGGCGATCGGAGTGCTAAAAGCCGCGGGGAGAAGCGTTTTGGCCTGGCAGGCACCGCTGCTTTTTCTTTTTTTGAATAAGTACTCTTCCTACCTGGTAAATGCCGTTGGTTTCGGAGTAGGCATAGCCCTGATCCTGAGCATGATACGCTTCTTAAAAGGCTGGTCACTCAAGCCCTATATCTATATCCTGGTGAGTCTGCTCTTGGGGCTTTCTTTGTACAGCTATCTGGATCCCAATCTCCGTTTTGTTTTGGGTTTGGCTTGGGATTGTGGAGGTGTAACCACCGGTCCGGTCACGGTTCCTTTGGTCCTGGCTCTGGGTATCGGTATCAGCCATGTGGCTCATAAGGGTGGGAGCAATGCCGAAGGTGGATTTGGAGTGGTTACTCTGGCTTCGCTGGTGCCTATCATCACAGTGATCTTGCTGGGCATCTTCTTCTCTTTCAGCGTACCTCAGCCCATGGAAGATACGGAATTTTTCGATCCGGCCAATACCAAGACCCAGTTTCTTTTTGAAAGTTCGGATAAGATGAAGGACTATGCCATCAGCAATGCCAGCTATGAAGCTCAGCTAAAGCTCTTTGATTCGGATGAGCAGTCCTTGATGACTTATGTGGGCGAATTGGGCAAGGATGAAACCCGGATCAGGGAGATATTTGGAGACTATAAAGTATTTCAAGCCTGGCTGATAAATAATGGTTCTGCCGAGCTGAAGCAGCAATATGCTCATCTTCTGGATAGCGCAGCTTTTGCGGTGGAACATACCAACGGCGCGCTGGACCAGCTTGATTTTGCCGAGCTCACGCGCCGGAACATCATGAATGCCTTGCGCGCGATCGTGCCGCTTTCGGCGTTCTTGCTTTTTGTCCTGTATTTTGTCTTGAGATCGCGGCTGTATAGAGCAGACGAGGTTTTTCTGGGATTGGCCTTTGCCGTGATCGGTCTGGCTATATTTGGGGGAGGAATCGAGCTGGGACTCTCCAAATTGGGAGATCAGGTGGGCAGCAATCTACCCTCATCTTTTTCTGCTATGGAGATGCCTGTAAATCAGCAAATCATCCGGAATTTTGATGAAGATATGATCAATACTGCCATCAGGCAAGATGGCAGCAGCGATCGCTTCTTTTTCCTGCATAAGGGCAAACACATCGAACAGGTGCCTTTTGATGAGACGAATTACGATGCCGAGCAAAGAGTTTATCGCTATGTGCCAGTGCGAGGGCCTCTAGTGGGTAGACGCGAATACAGTTTTGGCGGCATCTTATTGGTGCTGATCTTTGCCTTCATCATGGGCTACAGTGCCACCCTGGCGGAGCCGGCTTTGAATGCCCTGGGCATCACGGTGGAGGATGTCACGGTGGGTGCCTTCAAAAAGAGCACCCTGATCCAGGCGGTAGCCGTGGGAGTGGGCACAGGGATACTTTTGGGAATGGCCAAGATCATCTGGGACTTACCACTATTTTGGATGTTAGCGCCGCTGTATGCAGTGCTTTTGCTTATTACCAAGCTTTCCACGGAGGAATTTGTGAATATCGGCTGGGATAGTGCCGGTGTAACCACCGGGCCTATCACCGTGCCTCTGGTGCTCTCTATGGGCCTGGGAATAGGCACTCAGGTGGGGGTGGTGGAAGGCTTTGGCATCCTCTCTCTGGCCTCTGTGTGCCCCATCCTGTCTGTGCTGGGCATGGGGATGTATGTGAATCATAAACGCAGGGCAGTGTTCAAAGAATTGGAACAAGATGAAGCCGAAATATCTGCCAAGGAGCTAGCCGTATGAAGCTCATAAAAATTAGCATCATCCTGAGCAAGGAGCTCTCCTCTGCGCTGGTAGATGATCTTTACGCCCTGGGAGTAATACAGCTTTTTGTGCAAGCGGGGCGCACCTCGATCTTGGAAAAGACCAATGGTATATCGAATTTTCTGAATCGCTCCAGCCTCAGCACCTATCCGGTGGAGATCATCAGCCTCTTTGTCGATGAAAAATATGAAGACAGCCTGATGAGCTATGTGACTCGAAAATATGACCTGAAGACTCCGGGCAAAGGAAGCATCTATAGCCAGGAGATCATAGTCTCCGAGGCTCATCCGGATTATGTCACAAAGCAGGACATCAATCTGAACATAGAACAAAAAGAGAAATTCTTTCGCCAGCTCATGGGCATAGTCTGCATTGTGCAAAGGGGAGAAGGCGATAAAATCAACAAAATTGCCTTGAATTATGGCGCCAGTGTGCCTGCCACCACGCATGGAGAAGGCTCTGGCGTGAGGGATAAACTGGGCTTGCTGCGCATCACCATCCCAGCCGAAAAAGAACTGACCAATCTCACCATCAGCAAACACGATGCCGAAGCCGTGATGGAACTGTATATCACACAAGGAAAACTGGATGAACCCGGACGGGGTTTTGCCTATCTGTATCCCATCAAACAGGGCCTGGTGAATACCAAAATATCCCGCAATAGCTCCAGCCAGGCGGCCAGCGTCGAGCAGATGATTTCTGCCATCGATAGCATCAAAGGCGGCATGGAATGGAGGAAGTCCCGCCTGGAACATGAATCGAACAAAAGAAGAGAATTTCTCAGCGACCTCACCGAAATGGATCTCGTCTGCGAAGAAGGCCGTGGCACAGCGCTCACGGAGGCGGCAATGAGCAGTGGCGCTCCTGGAGCCACCATTTGTAAGATCCGCTCTGTGAAACTAGGCAAAGACTTGGAGATGATCCGCTTTATCCGGGAGATCTGCAAGATGATCGTGCCTACTGACAAAGTAGAAGCCATCACGGCTGCCTTAAAGGCAACAGGTTGTTTCGAGGGTGAAGACAAGGCTATGCTATATACGCTGCCGGTGCAGAAGGCTTTCACTTATAGGGCGAAGGAAATAAAAAGAATTGAGAATTGAGAATGGAGAATTATCGCGGGATTGTAGAACTGGACGGGCGGGAGTTCTTAGTTCTTTGTGCGGGAGTTCTTAGTTCTTTGTGCGGGAGTTTTGGATGTTTTGCGTAGTGGCGGACTCCTGTTCCGCCCACAGGGTTTTCAATCAATAAGGCTTATAGAACACAGATCGGGCAGATTGGCTGGATTTATTGGCTGGAAAAGATATTGAAAGGTTGGGCGGCGCAAAGTCGCCTCTTCCCATCTTCACTTACTCCCCCCCCTCAAATGAACCTCCATGCTCCCAAACCCAGAACAAAGAACCCCTGCACCCAGAACCCAGAACAAAGTACCAGCAAACTCTAAATGACCTGCATAATTCTCAATTCTCCATCCTCAATTCTCAATTAACCCCCCTCCCCTAACCTCCATTGTGATAGAGGAAATAAATATTGCTTGTCAAAAATCAGGACAGGCAGAATCTTGTTTTTTAGCTTAAAAGAGTTATACATATATAAAACGATTATGTTAAGGAGTGCAAAATGGAAGATAATAATAGCAGGATTCCCAGGACTTTGCCGGTGCTGCATCTGAGCAGTGTGGTAATGTTCCCTTATCTCTTGATGCCATTGGTAGTTACGGATGAGGAATCCAAGCTGGTAGTCGATCATGCGCTTTCGAATGATAAATTAATGGCCTTTTTCCTGAATTCCGGGAAAGAAGGTGGAAGCGATCAATTGAAGAAGATTGGCACAGCGGTGACCATTCTCAGGATGTTGCGCAATCAAGATGGCAGCATTTCTCTGCTTTTGCAGGGGACTTCGCGCATTCGCATGCAAAAGATCAGCCAGAAAGAGCCCTTTATGATGGTGGACGTCCAGGTGATCCCAGAGCCGCAGACCGAAGATACAGAGATTCAGGCCTATCGCACCATCGCGCTGGAGCTTTTGGACAAGATATCTCAGGAGAGCTCTTTGCTGAATCGCGAAATGATCTCCGGACTTTCCAATATCAAACAATCCGGCCGCGTAGCAGATATCATCGCCGGTAATATAGACTTACAGATTCATGACCGCCAGAAGATTCTGGAATTGGCGGATCTGAATCAACGCTATAAATATTTGAACAACTGCCTGGCCGAGCTCATTCGCCAGATGCGCCTGGAAAATCATATTCGCAGCAATATCCAGCTAGAGATGAATGAGGATCAGAGGCGTTACTACCTGCGTGAACAGATGGATGCCATCCGTCGCGAATTGGGCGAAACCGATGAGGTGAGCAAGGAGATTTTGGGCTGGCAACAGCGTATCGAAAAGAACGATCTTCCGGATTATGTGAAAGACGTGGCCGAAGAAGAGCTTTCGCGTCTAGCCGTGATGCAGCCGGCCTCCAGTGAATATGGCGTGATCCGCAATTATCTGGATTGGATAGTGAATCTGCCCTGGAAAAAACAGAGTAAAGACAGGCTTGATCTAAGGAAAATCGAACGCATCCTGGAAAAAGACCACTACGGTCTGGAAAAGCCCAAAGAGCGCATCCTGGAATACATTGCCGTGAAAAAACTTAAGGGCCAATTGGGTGGGCCGATACTCTGTTTTGTGGGCCCCCCTGGAACCGGTAAGACCTCGATCGGCCGCTCTGTAGCCAATGCCTTGAACCGCAAATTTATCCGCATGTCACTAGGCGGTATTCACGACGAAGCGGAGATCCGTGGACACCGGCGCACCTATATCGGAGCCATGCCCGGCAAGATCATCACTGAGATCAAGCGTCAGGGCACTGCGAATCCAGTTTTTATGCTGGATGAAATCGATAAATTGGGTCGGGATTTTAGGGGAGACCCTGCCTCCGCGCTCTTGGAGGTGCTGGATCCCGAACAGAATAACAGCTTTGTAGATAACTATATCAATCTGCCCTTTGATCTCTCGGAAGTGATGTTTATCACCACGGCAAATTCACTGGATACCATTCCACCGCCTCTGCGGGACCGGATGGAGATCATCGAATTTACCAGCTATCTGGAGCACGACAAGATCGCGATTGCCAAAAAATACCTTATCCCCAAGGAAAAAGAAATCAACGGCCTCAAAGACCATGCCGTTACTTTGCAAACAAGTGCGCTGCATGAGCTGATCCATCATTATATCCGCGAGGCTGGGGTGAGAAATCTTCAGCGCCGCATCGGCTCCATATTCCGCAAAATAGCTCGGGAAGTAGCCTCTGGTGCAGAAGGCCCCTGGAAAGTACAGGGCAAAGACATTCAGAAATATCTGGGCCCCAGAAAGGTGATCCATGAAATGGCAAATCGTAAGGCGGAGATTGGAGTAGCCACAGGATTGGCCTGGACCAGCTATGGCGGCGAGATCCTCTTTTGTGAGACCACCCGGATGCCGGGTAAGGGAAGAGTGACCCTGACGGGGCTTTTGGGCGATGTAATGAAGGAATCTGCCAGCATTGCGCTGAGCTACCTGAAGTCTCACCATGAGCAGTATAAGATCGATCCCAAGGATTTCACTGCCTACGACATCCATGTGCATTTCCCTGCGGGAGCGGTTCCCAAAGATGGACCTTCCGCAGGCATTACCCTTACCACAGCTTTGGCTTCGCTTTTTATGCAGGCCAGAGTGAGATACGACATCGCCATGACCGGAGAAGTGACTCTGCAAGGCAAGGTCCTGGCCATCGGTGGACTGAAAGAAAAGATGCTGGCCGCCCGTCGTGCCGGAATCAAGAAACTGATCATCCCGGAAGAAAACCGGGAAACCATTGCCGATTTTTCCAAAGAAATCCTGGACGGTATGGATATCAGCTTCGTAACTGAGGTCTCAGAAGTGCTGAGCAAGGTGATTATGCCCAAGGCCGAGAAGTAGCCGGCTATATGGAACGTTACCCAAATATCAATATCCTCCTCAATCTGCCGCAGCGCTATCTGCCCAAGGCGGAATTTGTGCTGCGCACCTATTGTTATATCCTGAGGCTGAATCCGACCTTTATCTACGATACCCATTTTGAGGCGGCGCATCTTTATTACGGCCCGCTTCCGGATCGTGAATATCCCATCCGGGTGCATTTTGATCCTGATACGGCGGATTTCTTTGAAAGGCAGGAGCTCTATCCTCTGGAAGATGTCAATTTCTGCAAATTCAGGAAGAACCATGTCCCCTTTCTCTTTTCCAAAGGGGGAACGATCTTTTCCTTGACTGCGGATTCCTGCGTCTTTCGTAAAGACATCATAGCCAGCGGTTTCTACTTCCTCACCTGCTGGCATGAGTATGTTTTTAGTGAGAAGGGACTGCCCGGGGGACGGGTGGATTTCAAGGAAAGCCTGCAATACCGATGGGATTTTACCGAAACTCCGGTGGTGGATATATATTGTCAGATCCTGCGCTATACCATAAAGAAAGTGCTTCCGGAATTTGTGCGGGATATTAGCTGGCAAAATGAACGCAAATTTGCCATCAGTCTCTCTCATGACATAGACTATTGGGATTTTTGGGACGCTGAATCTTTGCAAAAGACCCTGAAGTACAATTGGGACAGCCTGTGGCAACGCCCGGTGAATGCGATCTACAAATATCTGGGGCATACCATCCATAAGAAGCTGTCTTATGATCACTTCAAGCAGCTCTATAATATTTACCGCAAGGAACAGGATCTGGGCGTGAAATCCACCTGGTTTGTGATGGCGGGACAGGATTTTGAGGATCCCCGGCAGAATTACATTCAGAAGCTGGGAGTCAAAGAAGAGATTATAGACCTCTTGGGACAGGAAGATGTGGGCTTGCACGGTTCGCCGGAATCCGCATTTGATCTGGAGATACTGAAAGCAGAGCTGGCACGCTTGAGAGCGCTGGGCTTCGCTGTGATGGGCTATAGAACCCACTATCTGCATTTCGATTATCAAAAAAGCTTTGGGCTGCTGGAAGAGGCGGGAATCAAGTATGACAGCACTTTGGGCTATTGGGAAAGCATCGGCTTCAGGGCCGGCACTTCCTTCCCCTTTTATCCCTTTAATATCAAGGAAAACCGCCCTTTTAGGGTGCTGGAGATTCCCCTGATCGTAATGGACACCACCCTGCTTTCGGAGAAGGCCATGAATATGGGCTATCTCAGTGCCAAAAGCACTCTGAGACGCCTCATCAAAGTGGCGGCCCACTTCCAATCCCACCTCACCCTGCTCTGGCACAATACCACCTTTGACCCCATAGATTATCCCTTGTGGGGAAGGCTGTATTGGAATACTATCCGGCATGCCCTAAGGGAAGGGGCCTGGATCACTTCCTTAAGTGAAATCTACGAAGAATGGGTAAACCTGAGTTATTAGGAGTAAATATGAAATCTTTATTATGGAAAATCTGGTTCATCTTCTTCATGCTCTTGTGCCTGTTGGCCTTTGGTCCGCTGCTCATCTGCAAACTGATACTCCCGAACAAATCGTATCGCAAAATAGTGAACTTCTGCACAAGATTTTGGGGTAGAACTGTGGTGCTGACCACTGGTAGCAAGGTGGATATAGAGGGTGAAGACAATCTGCCGGAAGGACTCAATCTCTGCTTTATCTCAAATCATCAGGGCATGTTCGATATTCCTCTGGTGCTGGGCTTCGTTCCCAAACCGACAGGATTTATCGCCAAACAAGAGCTGTTCAAAATACCGGTTTTGTCCTGGTGGATGCGTGAAATCCCCTGTGTGTTTATCGATCGGGGATCTGCCCGCAAAGCTATGGAATCCTTCATCAAGACAGCCGAGGTGATCAAATCCGGGCATCCGATGGTGATCTTCCCCGAGGGCACCAGAAGTCAGAAAGATGAGATGGCGTCTTTTCATCTGGGTAGCTTCAAGCTGCCGGCCATGGCAGGAGCGACGATCGTACCTCTGGCGATCAAAGATAGCTGGAAGGTCTATGAGATAGACAAGCACATCCATGCCGCTCATCTGAAACTGCGCATTCTGAAGCCCATTAATGTGGACGATCCCTTGTACAAAGACAAACATGCGCTGTCAAAAGTCTTGCATGAAAGAATCAGCGCTGCTTTGAAGGACATGTAGATGAGATGGGCCTTGCTGATGGCTCTTTTATTATCCACAGCTTTGGTCTATGCTCAGGCACCGGCATCCTGGGGAGTGAAAACCGGGTTTAATCTTTCTCAACACTATGGTACAAAAGGCGATGAGGGAGATTATGAGGTGCATACAGGCCTCAGACCAGGCTTCATTGGAGGAGCTTTTCTGGAATATGAGGCCAATGAGAATTTGAGCCTCGGACTGGAGGCTTTGTATTCGATGAAAGGCTCTCGCGAGAAGATCGGGATCAACAAAATCGAAATCGATGGGGTGATGGAGAATTTGGCGCACCCTGCTCAAATGCATGTAGATTACGATCTGGATTATCTTGAGCTGCCGGTGCTGCTAAAGCTGAAGACCTTCAAACGTGAAAAACTGGAGCTCAGTCTGATCACCGGCACTGCGGTGGGCCTCAAAGTGAATGCGCATCACCAGCTCAAGGGGAAGGTCTATTTTCCTCTGGACGGAGGTGGATTTGAGATCATTGAGATCAGCGAAAGCAGCAAGCTGCGAGACGTGAATATCTTTGATTTCAGTTTTGTTTATGGCGGATCGCTGGATTTTATGATGCGGATTCCGCTTAGCCTGGAATACCGTTTTACCCTGGGTTGGGACTATCTGCGCTTGCCCACTTATGAGATGTTTGAACCGGTTGAGCTGCGCAATCAAACCTGGTCTGTGCTGCTTTCAACCACATTTTAGGAGTTTATTATGAAGGTACGTTTATTGATCTTACTGGTACTATGGGGCTGCAGTTTGTCTGCCATCCAGGATTTTTCCAGGCTTTACAGTTTTGACGATCCTTTTGAGATCGGGTTCATCGCCCCTTCCGAAGGCGCTGGTTCGTATTACTATCTAGAGGATGGCAGCATCCAACAAAGCGCTCTGGAAAGTTGGCAAACCGGCTGGAAACAAGGCAATATCACACAACCCGGATACATCGGCTTCCGCAGCTTGGATGATGCTCTGATGAGTCCCGTCTGGGCAGATATTCAGCCACCGCTGGCAGCATTTACCTCGCTTTTTGAAGATCCAGAGGGTGACCATCTTTTCACTAATCCAGTCTTGGATATCCTTTCCATGAAAATCGCTGCTACCAATGAAAGGCTATATTTTGCCATGCAGGTGGCAGGCAATGCCTATCCAGTCTCCTCTGGGTTCACCTATTTTGCCTATATGCCGGTAATCGTGGATCCATCTGCTGATCCCGAAGGTAACCCCATAGTCTATGGCCTGATGTACACTGTAGAACTCGGAGGCCTCATCAGCCCTGGATTATACAAAGTCACAGGTATTGGCTTTGATGGGCTGACCCGCTTGGGCAATGTACAGCACAGCATAGAGGATCATACCCTCATCCTTTCTTGCACCCTGGCGGATCTTTTGGCAGATGCGGATTTCTCAAGCTGGTTTGATCCTCAGTATCCTCTTTTTACCACTACTGCAACTACTTCCCGGATTAACCTGGTAAATGGCATCCAGCAAGCGGATGTGACCGCTGGAATAAAGGTTCTATACAAACCGCAATATCTGGATGGCTCAAACCTGCATGCTCCCATCCTGAGCAATGCCTTTATGGAAATCGGTGACGGACCTTACAAAATCATAGGACTAATCGATTATCAGGATCAGGATCACAATGTGCCTCGCCTGGCCCGAGTAAGAATAGATGATTTAAAGAGCTATCCTCTGATGCCGATCGGAGAATTGGATTTCTCTCAGGCTGTGACCTACAAGAGCGAAGAGCTTGAATTTCTCGGGAGTTGGGACAAGATGACCTTTGAGTTTTCTGATGGGGAGGGAAGCGTGGAGTACAGCTTGCCGAATCCAGTCTCGAACTCCGATGAAACTCTTCTACCTGCCGCCACCATCTCACTGCATCCCAATCCAGTGCGATCCAGCCTCTACCTGAAATCACAGAGTCCCCAGCAGCAGCTAAAGATCTATAATCTGCGGGGGCAGCTCATGCGGGAAATCGCGCTCGCTAAGGGAGAAACCCAGCTTGACCTTAGCTCCCTACCCTCCGGGATATATTTTCTGCAAGGAAAAGGAGTGCAGAGCCGACGCTTTGTGAAGCTGTAGTGGCGGAATCCGTTTTGCCGACACCTTTAAAGTCCTGTAGGGATGATAGTTTAGATAGAAATCCAGCTATAGAGTTAGTCTGAGTCCCATCGGGACGATATAGTCAAAAGGAATAGTCTATCAGCTCTTGATTATTCTGCCATATTGCCTTTGTAAACCATAAAGCGGTTCAAGTCTTATCAAATATGCCGTCCCGATGGGACTCGCTCTCTATTTATTGATCGTTTTTTCTATCTGAAATACCGTCCATATGGGACTCAAAGGACGTTCATCCATCATCTTGTAAATATAGCTTGCTCTCTTCAAAACATCGGCTTATACTGTTCATGAGTAGTACAGATAATCCCATACTCATAGACGCTAACCTTTAGCAAACAGTCCTAAAAATGGCCGACTGAGCCCTCATTTGTCGATTTAGGTTGACAAAAGCCCTACTTACAATTGTTTGAACAACAAAACACTAAAATGGAGTCCCAAAATGCTAAGGCAGATATTATTGTCCAAGCTTCACCGGGCTACGGTGAAGGAATGTGATCTAAACTACAACGGCAGCATAAAGATAGACGAAGAATTGCTCGAGGCCAGCGGTATGCGCGAATTCGAGAAAGTGGACGTCTTTAATATTTCCAATGGTGCCCGCTTTAGCACCTACATTATCAAAGGTGAAAGAGGCAGCGGCATGGTGGGCATCAATGGTGCCGCAGCGCGTCTTGCCCAGGTGAATGATCAAGTGATCGTGGTGAGCTACGGCATGCTCGATGAACAGGAAATGTCCACGCACAAGCCCCGCATCGTGGTCTTGGGCGCGGATAATAAAATAGACTCAATTTTGTAATGCAGATCCTGCGTTCGATCTCTGAAATGCAGGCGGTGAACTATCCCGCAGCCGCAAAGGTGGGCTTTGTTCCCACCATGGGCTATCTGCATGATGGACACCTCAGTCTGGTGGATGCTGCGCTAAAAAGCTGCGACGTGGTAGTGGTCTCCATCTTCGTCAATCCAGCCCAATTCGCACCTTCGGAAGACCTCGCCAGTTACCCCCGCGATTTGGACCGGGATCTGGCCTTGCTCGAAAAGAGAAAGGTAGATTATGTCTTTTTCCCCACTCCAAACGAAATGTACCCCCCCGGTTACAAGACCTGGGTACAGGTGGCAGATCTCTCCAGCATTTTGTGTGGGAAGACCCGCCCCGAGCATTTCAAGGGTGTGAGCACAGTGGTGCTCAAACTGCTCAATATAGTGAGACCGCAGTCCATGTATATGGGGGAGAAGGATTTTCAGCAGCTTACCGTGCTGCAGAGAATGGCTCTGGATCTGAATCTGGGTATCAGCATCATCGGCTGCCCCATCATCCGGGAAGAGGACGGCCTGGCCAAAAGCAGCCGTAATCTCTATCTGAAAGACGCAGAGCGTAAGCAGGCGACCTGCTTGTACGATGCTTTAACGAATTCCCAAAAGCTGGTGGAAGCAGGCGAACTCGCAGCAGACAAGATCATCGCTGCTGCAGAAAAGCTTATCCTGGATAGCCAGGCCAAAGTGGATTATATTAAGATTGTGGATGCTCGGGATTTGTCCGAAGTCCAAGATATAGATGAACATAGCCGCATGCTGATTGCAGCGTGGGTAGGCAAGCCTCGTTTGATAGACAACATGTCACTCAAAGCTTGACAGATCATAGGGCTACCAAAAACTGACCTCTCATATTTAAATAGATAAATGAAATTAATTGCGAAAGTGGCGGAACTGGCAGACGCGCTGGACTTAGGATCCAGTAGGTTCACTCCTATAGGGGTTCGATTCCCCTCTTTCGCACCAGGTTCTTTGATTTTTACCATTAAGGAGATATAAAAAGTGCAGGTAGAATTTAATGCCATCAATGCAGTAAGCAAAGAAATCACACTTACCATAGCCTCGGAAGAGGTCGGTAAAGCTTGGGATAAATACCTCAGCAAAGCCGCTCGTAACCTTGAAGTTCCCGGCTTTAGAAAGGGCAAGGCACCGCTGAGCCTGGCCGAAAGAATGTATGGCGATAGCCTTCATGAACGTTTTGTGCAAGAGCGTGTAAGCGACTACTTTGAAGCAGCCGTGGAAGAACACGAAATCAACTATTTGCTCTTCCCCGATATCAAGGAAGTGAATTGGGAGAAGGGCACCGATATGGTCATCAAGGCCGAGATCGAACACGAGCCCGATCTGGACATCACACAGCTCGATAACCTCGATGTACCGCATCACCCCATTACTTTGGACAGCGAGATCGATAAATACCTCGATGAGCTGAAGCAGCAAAGTGGCCGGGTAATCGATGTAGAAAAAGCCGAGCCCATGGACCTTGTGGAAGCAGAACTTACCGTGACTCTCCCCAATGAACAAATGGTGAAAAATGCCAACTTCTTCGCAGGCACAGAGCCCCAGCGCAGGTCTCTGCCGGAATTGGTGGGCAAAGGCATCGGTGATACCCTGGACGTCGAGCTGGAAGGCAGCAATATCAAACTTGTCTGCCAGGACTCCAAAGTTAATCTGGAAAATAACCAGACCTACCCTGTAAAGCTCATGGTCAATTCCATCAGCCGCATGCAGTTCCCTGCTCTTGACGATGATTTTGCCAAAGACATGGAATTCGATAGCATGGAAGCGATGCGTGCGAAGATTGGTGAAGACATGCGTCTGGCCAATGAACACAAGAATATCGATGCTGATAACTATTCCATAGTAGGCAAACTCTTTATGGACAATCAATTTGAGCTTCCGCTGAAGACCATAGAATATCTGGCTCATGAAGAAGCTCAGAGATATGGCGATAGCCAGCAGCTTCCCTACATAGAGTATCAGCTCCGTATGAAGATCTCACATGAATTGGTCGAAATGTATATTTTGAACAATTTGCGCAGAAAGATCGAGCTTACCGTCACAGACGAGATGATCGAAGAATACATCACCCATGTAGCCATCCTGGAAGACCATACCGTAGAAGCTTACAAAGAAAAATATAAAGAAGAAGTTGGCAGTGAAGATTTTAAACTTGGCGTGCAAAACTACTTCATCCTACGCAAACTTGCCGAAACCGCGAATTTCTTTATTCCGGAGCCCGAAACAGAAGCGGCAGAGATTCCCGAAGCTGAAACTCAGCCTGTGGAAGAAGAAGAGATAGAGCCTGCCGAAATCGTGCAGGAAGAAGCCAAACCCGAAGTATAACCCTTAAGGGAGATATAATGAATTATATACCAATGGTAATTGAACAAGTAGGACGCGGAGAGCGTGCCTACGACATATACAGTCGCCTGCTCAAGGATCGCATCATTTTTGTGGGCGGCCCTATCGACGACAATCTGGCCAATACGGTGGTGGCCCAACTCTTGCACCTGGAAGGTGAAGACGCTGCCAAAGACATCTATATGTACATCAATAGCCCCGGCGGCAGCATTAGCTCTGGCCTGGCTATCTACGACACCATGCAGTACATCAAGCCCGCTGTTTCCACCATCTGCATCGGCATGGCCGCCTCTATGGGCGCTGTCCTGCTCGCAGCCGGAGCCAATGGCAAGCGCACCGCTCTGCCCAATAGCCGCATCATGATTCACCAGCCCTGGGGTGGCACCCAAGGCCGGGCCGCAGACATAGAGATTCAAGCCAAAGAGATCCTGTATCTGAGAGGCATCATGAACGATATCCTGCACCGCCATAGTGGCAGAACCATAGCCCAAATCGAAGCTGATACAGACCGGGATTACTTCCTCAGTGCCAAAGAAGCCAAAGACTATGGCCTCATCGATGAAGTGATCGAAAAGAGAGAACAGGAGAAGTAGTTTGGAAAAGAACAAAAATCTGAGCTGTTCCTTTTGTGGACGCAGCGAAGCTGAAGTAAAAAACCTCATCCGCGGTATCGCCGGAAACATCTGTGAAGATTGCATTCACATGTGTTCCACCATAGTCGATGTGAGTGACGTGCCGCAGGATATGCAGGATTTTGAAACTCCGATACCCAGCCAGATCAAGAGCTACCTGGACGAATACGTGATCGGTCAAGAGCTGGCTAAAGAGATTATTTCTGTAGCGGTGTACAACCATTACAAGCGCATTTTCTGGCAGAAGACCGAAGACGGCGTGGATCTGGAAAAAAGCAATATTATGATGATCGGTCCCACCGGCAGTGGCAAGACTTTGATCGCTCAGACCCTGGCGCGCTTTTTACAGGTGCCCTTTGCCATCAGCGATGCCACCACACTCACCGAAGCAGGATATGTGGGCGAAGATGTGGAAAACATCCTCGTGCGCCTCTTGCAAAGCGCTGAATATGACGTGGCCAAAGCCGAACGAGGGATAGTTTACATCGATGAGATCGACAAGATTTCGCGCAAAAGCGAAACTCCCTCCATCACTCGCGATGTCTCCGGTGAAGGCGTGCAGCAAGCCCTGCTCAAAATCCTGGAAGGAACCAAAGTCAACGTGCCACCCAAAGGTGGACGTAAACACCCTCAACAGGAATTTATCGAGCTGGATACCACAAATATCCTCTTCATCGCTGGCGGTGCTTTCTTTGGTCTGGAAAAGATCATCAAAGAACGCATCGATAAAAAGGCGATCGGTTTCGACGTGCAATTGGGGACCAAAACTGAAGACACCAATATCTTTGATAATACCATTCCCCATGACCTGCTCAAATATGGCCTGATCCCCGAGCTTATTGGCCGGATGCCGGTAATCTGCACCCTGCATGAGCTCAGCGAGAGCGCTTTGGTGGATATCCTCACCGAACCCAAGAACGCCATCGTAAAGCAGTATCAGAAGCTCTTTGATATGGAAGGCGTGAAGCTGAGCTTTGACACCGAAGCCCTGAAAGAGATCGCCCGCATCGGCATTTCCCAAAAGACAGGTGCCCGCGGCTTGCGCTCGATCATGGAAAAGTTCATGCTAAGAATCATGTATGATATCCCCGATTTGAAGACTGTGAAGAGCTGCAAGATCACCGCCAAGGTGGTCAAAGGCGAAGACGAAGCCATCATGACCCATGTGAAACCGGTGAAAAGCAAAGCCGTGGGTGAAAAATAAAGGAAGTTCGAATGAGAACCTTCCAGCTAGTTATTCTGGCGCTGATGATACTAATCATTAGCGCCTGTACTCAAGAACAGGAACTCGTGGTAAGAAACAACAGTACGGCAGACGCCTGGGTGCGCCTTAATAATGGTTCGGAGCGTTATGTCCTGCCTCAAAGCAGCACCAGCTTCAGTATAAACTCACCGCAGATGGCGAACCTGCAATACCATGGCCTTCACATCCTGCCTGGCAATATCCTGGTGGATATGGAAGTCACTGGCAGCCAGTATCTCAGTCTGGAACCGAATTGCGGAGCCTTGAAATTGCTCAATACTTCAAGCAGACAAATCACCAGCTTGAAGGTTACCCAAGCCGGTACTAACAACTGGTCACAAAACCTCTTGAAGCGCGCACTTTACCCCCAAAACTTTGAATATTTCAGCCTCAGCCCAGGCCCATACGATCTCAAAATTCAGGACCAGCAAAATAACTACTTTTATATCACTGCCAAGCAGATCAGCATAGACATCACCACAAACCACACTTTTAGCGGGCTTTAGACTTTATAAACAGGCATCTATGAGTCCCATCAGGTCGCTATTTCAGATAGTAAGCTAATGTCAAGTTTCCTCAGTGTCCTTTAGTCTTTGACTCTGCACACGTAGAGCAAGCGCGCCAGACGCAGTTCGCTGTAGCTGTATCTTTCCTGCAGCAAATCCCTCACCGGCCTTAGTATTTCCAGACCGAGCTGCCGGAAAGCGGCAGAAATCTCCTGAAAAGCAAAGGGCGCGATGGGATAGAAGTTCTGCATAAGTTCATAGTCCAAAATTCCGTCATGCTCCAGATAGATCATCAGATGATCTACGATGGTATCCAGTTTCACCCCAAAATGCAGCATTGCTTCCTGGGCGTTGTGCCCTTCCTTCACATATTCTGCCACTACAAAGCTCTTGCTTTGGGACTTCTTTTGGGGCTCGGGTCTCAGCACTTGAGAGGGCTCTGGGGGCTCTATTTCGTACTTTTCGCAATAATCTGCGATCACTTTTACAAAGGCCTCGCCGTATTCGCTCAGCTTGTGGTCGCCCACTCCGGGGATAGCTCTAAAACTTTGCAGATCACAGGGATAAGCTCTAGCCATTTCGCGCAGAGACCTATCCGAAAATACTATATAAGGCGGGAATCCACGTTCGTCTGCGAGCTGGCGCCTGAGATTCTTCAGTTCTTCAAAGAGCAGGCCGCTTCCTTTGGTTTCATCGCTTTCCACCATCTGTGTGATCAGAGATTTGCTCATGTCAAAGCTCTCTTCCCCCTTCATGATAGCCCAGCTTTTGGGGGTTAATTTCAGTTTGGAATAAGTGGCTTGCACCAGCCCACCCTGCTGTTTGAGGGCAGAAAAGAGGGCAAACCAATCCTTAGTAGTACGTTCTTTCCCAATGCCATACACACTGAGCTTGTCGTATCCTGCGTCCAGAATGGCCTTGGCTTCCGAGCCTCGCAAGATCTTGATAATCTCATCCGCCGTGGCATTTTCCTGAGCGCGGAAGATGGCCGAAAGAAACATTTTTGCCGGCTCGGTCGCATCGATCTTTTCCGCCTTATCTCCGAGGCAGATGTCGCACATATCGCAATTGTCTTTTGCATAGTGCTCGCCAAACCACTTCAGGATTTGAGCTCTGCGGCAGTGCTTGGATTCGCCGTAGCGCACTATGGCGTCCAGATGGGTCTGTGTGATATGATTTTGCTGAGGATCGGGACTATTAAAGATAATCTTTTTTAGTGAGTAGAAATCGGAAATGCTGTAAAAGAGCAAACAGGTAGAGGGCAGGCCATCCCGTCCGGCGCGACCGATCTCCTGATAATAGGTTTCCAGACTTTTGGGCAGATCCATGTGGATCACAAAGCGCACGTTTGATTTATTGATACCCATACCAAAAGCGATGGTGGCGACCATGATCTGCACCTTGTCGCGGATAAAAGCTTCTTGATTGGCATGCCGTTCATCATCACCCAGACCGGCATGATAGGGCAGGGCAGAGAAGCCGTCGGCGATGAGCTTGTTGCTGATCGTATCCACGCGTTTGCGCGTCATGCAATACACGATTCCGCTTTCATCTGGGTGCAGGCTCAGAAAGCGGATCAGGCGATTGTAAGAATCCTGTTTTGGCTCCACAATGAGCAAGAGATTGGGACGGTCAAAGCTTTCGAGCACCATGTTTTCTTCCGGTATTGCAAGGAGCTTGCAGATATCCTTTTGTACTCTGGGAATGGCGGTGGCAGTGAGGGCAAAATAGGTAGCTTGGGGAAAGTGTTCCCTGAGCTGGGAGAGCTGCAGATATTCCGGGCGGAAGTTGTGCCCCCACATGGAGATGCAATGCGCTTCATCGATGGCGATCAGTTCGATCTTGACCGCTTTCAGGTGGGACAAAAACCAATCTTTGAGCAGGGTTTCAGGAGCTACATAAAGCAGTTTCAATTCTCCAGAAACCACAGTAGCCAGGGTCTCTTGCTGCTCCGCCTGCGTCATCATACTGTTATACATCATGGCGGGTATACCCAGATCCCGCACCTGCATCACTTGATCTTTCATGAGTGAGATCATGGGGGAGACCACCAAACAGAGCCCTTCCAACATCAAAGCCGGAAGCTGAAAACATAAGGATTTCCCCGAGCCTGTAGGCATCACTGCCAGGGTGGATTCGCCCATCAGGATCTGCCTGATCACCTTTTCCTGAGCCGGTAAAAAGCTCTCGTAACCGAATTTATCGCGTAAAACGCCTAAAAGTTCTTCTTGAGAATATTGCATAAAGCCTTATCATTTCTCCTTAAAAAAACAGCCTTTCCAGATAAGGCAAAATAGTCAAGCAATATGTAGCGTAGGACGCCGTTCCAATAGAACGCAAATCGGGCGGATCGAACGGATTTATAGGATCAAAAGAACGCCTTAGGTTAATGGAGAATGGAGAATTACAGTTGAGCTATCCTGATAATGGTGGACTCCGTTCCGCCAAAACCACCCAACTATTTCTATAGAGCCAATTGCAACCCAGCATGGCATTCCTGGATTTATCTTCGAAAACCTGATTAGATTATCATCCTTATCTCATATCCAAAATGTCGTCCCTTTCTATCTCTTGAGCTGCTGCGTGCCCCAAACAATCCTTGCGCCTGTTTGATTTTCCACAGATGCCTGTTTTGACTTTCATTTTTGATCTAGCCGATAAGCTTTAGATTGTCCTGTATTTTTCTTGGTCCCAGCAAACTACAAATTATTCCCAAACCAAAAATGAGAGTTAAAACAGGAACTATCCATAAGCGGGTGTTGGCACAGGGGAATCATGATATTGCGTTGTAAAATCATCCTGCTATCTCCGCGTCATCTAAGGGGGAGCGGTTCTTTAAAAACGGTATAAAGAGCCGGATACATCCAAAATACCAATGCTCTGGCTCCGCTTTCTCCTTGTGCTCGCAATAGATAAAACTGTGGCAGAACAGTATAAGCTGCTCTGCCACATATCTTAAGCTTCAGATCCGTTCAGCGTAGAGCGCATCGAGATTTAAGGTAAGTTTTTGCTATTCCGAGAGGGTGATCTTCAATAAATCACTGCCACTCTTGCTGGTCAGGCGGGCAAAATAAACCCCGCTGGGGATGCCTAAATCACGGGTATTCCAGACCAGACTGTGCATGCCCTTGCTCTGATTTGAAAGCTGCTTGGAATCGATCACCTGACCTCTCAGATTGTAAAAGGTGATCGTGAGGTCAGAATCCTGGCTCAGGCCATAACGCAAGGTGGTGGAGGGATTGAAGGGATTGGGATAATTGGATTTGAAGCCGGTGCGCTCCACTATTTCGGGGCTATGATTATCACCTTGAAAATCCAGTCTCACATAAATATGACCATGGAATTGGCTCTCATAATTGATGGAGATGTCTTCCAGCCAGTAATAGTAAGTTCCTTCTTCATAAAGGCCGGTATCTGTGAATACATAATAGGCTCCCTGTGAGCTGTTTTCAGCTTGAATCATGGAGCTGATGCGTGTGGCTCTAGTCAAATCTGCACTGTCGGCACGCCAGATATTATAGCCCAAACAGTTCGTTTCCGAAGCGGTGACCCAGGATATGCGTACATTGTTGAGTCCTACGATCGTGGCGGTGAAAGAGGAGAGGGTAACGGGTAGGGTGTCGTCACCATTGTTGAAGGTACCAGTATAAATTGGGGGTTGAGCCCCAGCTCCACCCCAGATTATGTCCGTATTGCGGCCTACAGTGAGGTTGTGCACGGTGTTCGGAGTCGGCGTTGTGGTAAAAATACCGCTATGTTGTTCTCCATCGCGATTGAACGTGTAATTTGCCTGGCTGGAATAGCTGGCTTCATTCGTCTGCATGCAACCTTTGACGATTCGGTCGTTAAGCGCTATTGATGAAATACCGTCCTTATGTTTAGTGATCAGGGTGGCACCATCTTCCAAGGTAAACTTTGCAGTCCCTCCCCATTTTTGCGTAGACTGAATGAAATGATCACCCATATCCAAAACGGAACCGTTGTTTACCTTTACAACGGTGGTAGATGTAGGGTCGTTACCATATATCATAAGATCTTTATCGAGTTTCACTCCTGCCGGATTGTTGATCTCTAAGCTCCAGATTGGGCTCGGTAAGTTTCCAGTATGCTGAGCTTGAGTGCCCTTGAACACATAATGAATCATGCCGATATTATTGCTTCCTGTTAGGCGCACAGCTCCATCAGCAGGATCAAAACCACTAGGACCAGCAATCTCCATACGTTCTTTCCTATGTGCGGTAGCAGACATCGATCCGTTGCCGTATATATAACCATTAGAACCAGATATCAGTACACTATTACCCTTCATTTGCAAATTGTAGGTAGCAGCATTGCCATCGTCTGTAAGCTGAATCTTGCCATTATTGATGAGTGTAGTAGTGTTATTTGCGTCCCCTTCGTTGAGGATGATGGTAGCTCCGAGAAAAGCTGAGTTTATCTGGCCGTTATTGGTAATCTTGCACCCCTTATCGACCTGGATGGCCTTGTTCTCCACAATGCCAGTGCTCGAAATTTCCAAATGGGCACCGTTTCTTAACTGAAGGGTTCCACCATTGGACATCACGATCTTTCCTGCCAGCACCATATTCTGGTCGCAGTAGGTAAAGTGGTCCAAATATATTGTGTTCCCCACTGGAAAGGGTGAGGACGGTGATTGAGCGGCATTTACCCACCCTACGCCATTATAATATGACCATGAACTCGGAGCGGAAGACGACCCATAGCCCCATTTGGTTTTATAATCTCCTGCTACCTGCGCAGAAAGCGAAGCTACCAGCAGAATAAAAAGCGCTGCCATCAACCAGCGAGTCAATGACGTATTATAATATGTGTTTAATTTTTCCATGTTAAGACCTCGTTTTGTTTTGATTTGATACATAAAAATACTATAACTCGAATAAAGTGTCTGGCAAGCAGGAAATCCCATCTATGCAAGTAATCCTCTCATAAAAAGCTTTATCTTATTGATGATCAGCATGATTGATCTCATATCTGTTTTCGTGCGATACAAGATATTATTATTGATTATCTTTCATTAATGATATGTTTCTGCAATCTGCAATTATGGCGTATGGCCCATCCCGGAAACTGCTGCTGGGGAATCATTAGACCAGGGCTCGCCGAAATGGGTGGCGACTATAGCCCTGGATGTCGGATCTCAGGCTTAAGGATTGTTGAGCTTTGCAGGATTCGTCTGGCCTGTATTCATCGTGCTATCTGGAATAAGGCCTGAAGCTCGATCCAAAACATGATCAGCAGTTTTAGTATCATGGCAAAAAGACATTACCTGGTTTTCAAAAGAGTATAGCAGGTCGTCTTCACAGATCGGGCAAGCCCTGGCCATCAAAAGTGGCGTCTGCCGTGGCTCTTCACAGCTACGAAGAGCAATTGTTCAACTAAAACACCAGCTCTATCAGGGCTCTCATCCGATCGTATTGATCTTGTTTTGTAGATCATTACTTTTTGTTTTCTCAAGATTTATCTTGACTTTTAAAGCTAAATATAAAGCTTGATATTCAGAAGATAAAACTAATCAAATAAAGGAGATTCAAATGAAGCGTAACGTAATTATTATGGGCGCCGCAGGCCGAGACTTTCATAACTTCAACGTCTTTTTCAGAGACAACAAAGATTATAATGTCGTAGCCTTTACCGCCACTCAAATCCCCGGTATCGATGACAAAAAGTATCCAGCAGAATTAGCTGGAAAGCTCTATCCCAAAGGAATCGAAATCAAACCTGAGAGTGAACTGAAGTCCCTCATCGAAAAACACAATGTGGACCTTGCCGTTCTTGCTTACAGCGATCTTCATTACGAAGATCTTGGGCACAAAATCGCTTTAGTCAATGCCATTGGTGCTGACTTTATGCTGATGGGCGCAGATAATACCACCATCAAAACCACAAAACCTCTGGTAACTGTTTGTGCTACCCGCACCGGTTGTGGAAAATCCCAAACCACTCGTACAGTGGTAAATGCCCTCAAGGAACGTGGACTGAAAGTTGTTTCAATCCGTCACCCCATGCCTTATGGCGACCTTGTGAAGCAGAAAGTTCAGCGCTTTGCCGAGATTGCTGACCTCAAAAAACACAAATGCACCATCGAAGAGATGGAAGAATATGAGCCGCACATCCAGATGGGCAGCATTATCTACTCTGGTGTGGATTATGAAGCCATCGTGCGCGAAGCCGAAAAAGAAGCCGACGTCATCGTATGGGACGGCGGAAACAACGACATTCCTTTCTACTGTTCAGACGAAATGATCCGCATTGTAGTGGTAGATCCTCACCGTCCTGGTGATGAAATCACTTACTACCCCGGCGAAACCAATGTCTTAATGGCAGACGTCGTAGTAATCAACAAAATCGATAGCGCCGATCTGGACGATATCAATGAAGTGCGCGAAAACGTCCGCGCCATCAATCCTACAGCCAAGATCATCGACGCTGCTTCTCCGCTCTTTGTGGATCATCCTGAGATGATTCTGGGCAAAAGCGTGCTCGTAGTGGAAGACGGTCCTACCCTCACTCACGGAAACATGGCCTTTGGCGCCGGCACAGTAGCCGCTGTCAAATACGGCTGCGCAGATTTCGTGGATCCTCGCCCCTGGGCAGTTGGCGAAATTCAGGAAACTTTTGAAAAGTATCCTGATATCGGCGACCTGCTTCCTGCCATGGGTTACAGTGCCCAGCAGATCAAGGACTTGGAGACTACCATCAATGCCGTTGAATGTGATTCTGTGGTGATCGCCACCCCAATCGATCTTCGCCGTATCGTGAAGATCAAAAAGCCCGCTTGCCAGGTTTCATACGAACTGCAAGAAATTGGCACACCCACCATCAAAGACGTGTTGGCAGATTTTGCCATCGGCAAGAAAGCAGCCCCCAAAAAAGCTGCTCCAAAAGCTACAACGAAAGCTGCACCTAAAAAGAAATAACAGGCAGTAGCCAAATTGCAATAAATGACCGGGAGTGAGCCAATTAGCTCAGTCCCGGTTTTTTTGTGTTCCGTAACGCTGGCTTCAGCCGGCCGTACCGCCAGCTTTAGCTGGTTTGGGGACAAGACACAGAAGATAAACGCTGGGCTGGCGGTAGTGACTGAAGCTTGAACACGTACCGGCTAAAGCCAGCGTTACGGTACCAGTTGTTTCGTACCGGCTAAAGCCAGCGTTACGGTACCAGTTGTTTCGTACCGGCTAAAGCCAGCATTACGGCATAATATCTTTTTAATGGGGACGAATATGAAAAAAACAGCAGTGCTGGCCTTGGGTGGCAATGCCATCATCAAGGCAGGTCAAAAAGGAACGATCTCAGAGCAATTTGCCAATACCAGGGATTCTCTGGATGGCATCGTGGAACTCGTCAAGAGGGGCTATCTGCTCAGCATCACACACGGTAATGGTCCTCAGGTGGGCAATCTGCTCCTGCAACAGGAAGCGGGTGCAAAAGAAGGCCTGCCCAGCCTGCCCTTGGGAGTGCTGAACGCAGCCACAGAAGGCACAATGGGCTATATGATAGAGCAAAGCCTGCAAAACAAACTGCATGAACAGGGCATCGATAAACAGGTGATTACCATCGTCTCCCAAGTGGTGGTGGATAGGAACGACCCCAGTATGAAGAACCCCACAAAGTATGTAGGCAGTACATATTACAGCCTTGACGAAGCCAAAGCGCTGCAAGAAAGTTTGGGCTGGAGCCTGAAAGAAGATTCTGGCAAAGGCTGGCGCAGAGTGGTTCCTTCACCCCTGCCCATAGAGATTATCCCGGCTGGCACCATCAAAGCTTTGGTGCACAGTGGGCAGATCGTGATCGCAGCAGGCGGTGGTGGCATTCCTGTCTGTCGCACAGAAAACGGCTTTCTGGAAGGCATCGATGCCGTGATCGACAAGGATTTTGCCAGTGCACTTTTGGCGCTGAATATACAGGCCGACCTCTTTGTGATCCTCACGGGAGTGGATAAAGTTTCCCTGAATTATGGCAAGCCCAATGCTCAGGAATTGGACATCATGTCCGTGGCCGAAGCCCAGCAACATTATGCTGAAGGGCATTTCCCCGCAGGCAGCATGGGCCCCAAGATCCGGGCGGCAATCAATTTCCTGTCCCGAGGCGGCAGCGAAGTGCTCATCACTTCACTTCCCCGCATTGTGGAAGCTTTTGAAGGCAAGACCGGCACCCGCATTATCCCATAACCCAAGATTTTGTTTCAGATAAAGCCACCAGATCAGAGCCCAGCGGCTTTTTTGTTTGAGTTGATATTATTTGCTTGACTGGAATCGCGCTATGCCAGAGATTGGCAGAGACATATACAGAAAAGGAAATCACGATGGAAAATGAAACAAAAACGGTAGTGCCAAACTTTATCCGTACTATCATAGATGAAGACCTAAAGAGCGGCAAGCATGAGCATATCATCACCCGCTTCCCGCCCGAACCCAATGGCTATCTGCACATCGGCCATGCCAAATCCATCTGTCTGAACTTCGGTCTGGCCAGGGATTATCAGGGCCAATGCCACCTGCGTTTTGACGATACGAACCCGGTCAAAGAAGACGTGGAATATGTGGACAGCATCATGGAAGACGTGCGCTGGCTGGGCTGGGACTGGAAAGAGCACCTTTATTACGCTTCGGATTATTTTGACCAACTTTATGCCTATGCCGAGCTCTTGATTACTGAGGGCAAGGCTTTCGTCTGCGATCTCTCTTTTGATGAGCTGCGCGAGTACAGAGGAACCCTCACCGAACCGGGCAAAAACAGCCCTTATCGGGACCGTCCCATAGCCGAAAATCTCGATCTTTTCCGCCGCATGAAAGCTGGCGAATTTCCCGATGGCAGCAAGTCCCTGCGTGCCAAGATCGATATGGCCAGCCCGAATCTGAACATGCGTGATCCCGTCTTCTACCGCATCAAAAAGACAGATCATCACCGCACCGGCGATACCTGGCAGATCTATCCCATGTACGATTATACCCATTGTGTCTCAGACGCTTTGGAAATGATCACCCACTCTCTTTGTACCCTGGAATTTGAAGATCACCGGCCGCTTTATGACTGGTTTTTGGATCAACTTCCCGTGCCCTCCCATCCCCGGCAGATCGAATTTGCCCGCCTCAATCTCAGCTACACCGTGATGAGCAAAAGGCTGCTTTTGGAAATGGTAAAAGATGGCTATGTCCAGGGTTGGGACGATCCTCGTATGCCCACCATCGCCGGCCTCAGAAGACGCGGTTTTACCCCGGAATCTATCCGTAAATTTGCAGACCGCATCGGAGTGTCCAAAGCCAGCAGCATGGTGGATTATGACTTGCTCAATTTTTGCCTGCGGGAAGATCTCAACAAATGCGCCTTACGCCGAATGGCCGTTCTGGATCCGCTCAAGCTTACCATCACCAACTATCCCGATGGCCAAACGGAAGAAATGGATGCCGAAAACAATCCTGAAGATGAAAGCACCGGAAACCGCAAAATCAAGTTCTCAAAGCATCTATACGTTGAACAGGAAGATTTTATGGAAGAGCCGGTCAAAGGCTGGTTCCGCCTTGCTTTGGGCAAAGAAGTTCGCCTGAAACATGCTTACTACATCCGCTGTAATGAAGTGATCAAGAATGCAGATGGCAAGATCGCCGAGATTCTTTGCACTTACGATCCCCAAAGTCGTGGCGGTTGGAGCGAAGATGGACGCAAGGTGAAAGGCACCCTGCACTGGGTTTCTGCAGACGACGCAGTGCCCATTCAGGTAAGGCTTTATGATCATCTCTTCAGCATTCCGGATCTCAGCGATATCCCTGCAGACAAGAGCTATCTGGATTATATCAATCCCGACAGCCTCGAGATAAACGACCTTGCTTTGGCGGAAAGCTCTTTGGCAAATGCCACGCCGGGTCAGAAATTCCAGTTTTTACGTTTGGGCTACTTCGCTGTAGATCCAGACACTACACAAGATAAGATAGTATTCAACCGCGTCAGCACCCTCAGGGATAGCTGGGCGAAAAAACAAAAAAACATAAAGTAACGGATGCAAAACGCATCCGGAGGAGGAAAAATATGATCTATAAGGTAGTACTTATCAAGATCGATCACCGCGCCTCTGAAGCCACCAGGGTTCAGGGTATCCTTACTGACTTCGGCTGCAATATTAAAACGCGCCTGGGTCTGCATGAAGTATCCAACGAATTCTGTGCCAATGATGGCCTGGTTGTATTGGAAGTAGAAGGCGAAAAAGACATTATCGCTCAAATGATTGACAAGCTCAATGCCATTGAGCATGTAACAGCAAAACTGATCGAGATGTAATTCGCATTTTACTATAGTCTTGATAGAAGCCGGTGCCCCTTGGGGTGCCGGCTTTTTACATGCTGGATTAAAGTGCTCGTAACGCTGGCTTTAGCCGGCCGTAGCAAATGTTGATTGCATTGCAAGATATTGATCTCTATGATCTCTGTCAAAAGATGGTTGTGCAAGCAGTATCCAATGTTTTCAGGCTTTTCCATCTTGTGAAATCAAGTGCTCTTTCTGCATAGCTCACCGTAAAGATAACGTGGAGATAAGAGGATTTATTCCTGCTATCTGCACGTCATCTCTACGACAACAAATGGGGGAGGCGGCTTGGCACCGGATCCAGTCATCAAGATCTATTGTGAAAAAAAGAAGCGGAATCCGCGCGATACGGATCCCGCTTTGTGTCAGATAGGACAATACAGATCAAGGCAGATCGGCTGTCACTTTGTAGAAATTGATGTGACCAGACACCGGTTCCGACCAATAGTGGTCGTTTTCAATAGAATCATAATATACGAAGGGTCCATCGGGATTGGCGCTGCGATAGATCTTGAAGGTAACTCCGGAGCTTGCCGGATGATCCCAAAGCAGCACAATGGAGGCGAGAATGTCAAAATAGTCAATGCTCAGATTGGTGACCGGAGGCACTCCATCATAGCCTTCCCAATAAATACGGTTGTGGGGGTCTTGTTCAAAGTTGGGGCCGCTGAAGTTTCCGGTCCAGTCCTTGAAATACACCATTCCTCCATCTACCGCTTTGGAAACATTATAGATGCTGTCCCAGGTATTGGGAGGGAAGATCGCGCCCTCAACTACGAAGCTCTGGCCGTTGTTGATGGTGAGCAAGCGTCCGTATTGGGCTCCCTTCCAGAACGTGCAGTAGTCAAAGGAACTGTTGGTATCAACCAGTGAGCCTTCCTTGAGCATAATCCCGTTTACGTTCATATATTCGAACATACTGCCAAAAGCGCCGATGGTGCCGCCACTTTCTACATTCAGACCGTAATACCCTGTACCGTTGTGGGTTATCAAACCGGCATTTAGCCTGAGGGAACCGCCGTCATTCACAGTGATATTGCGGCCATCGGACATCAACAGAGCGGATCCCCAAACGATGATCAAATTGCCGTTGGCGTTGATGTTTAGATTGCCGGTGCTAATCAGGTTGTATTCTTGCAGAATGAAGTCTGCGTTCTCGATATTGATCGTGCCGTTGTTTATGCTGTTCATATCATCCTGCAGAAAAACAGTGTTTGCCGCCTGGATGTTGAGCCCGCCTTTGATGGTGACAGCATTGATTGCGAGATTGCTGGAGCGGGTGATGAGGGTCTGGTTGCCGTCACGGTCATAAGAGAATTGCGGTTCAGAGACTTCCCGCGTGGCTACCTTATTAACCACCAGATTCCAGAACCAACTGTCGGCATGCTGAATAATGGTGTTGTCCCCGCTGCCGGTCATCACCACCGAACCGCCAGTGGGATCGAAGACTCCCAATGTATCCCTCCAATCACCATTTACGGTGATCGTGCCGCCGGTAATTATGAAATCGCAGCCGCCGGTGAAACTTGATATGCTGATGCCTCGGTCCTTCACGTTGAACGAACCTGAACTCATGGTGAAGATACTATAGCCCAGGAAGCCGATATAGAGATCGTATTCCCCGCCGTAGATATCTACGATGCCGTCGTTGTGAATGGTTATATTGCCGTAGATATCGATTGGGCTGTAGATGTCCTGGTGGATCTCAAGGTGTCCGTTATCGGCAGTGAAATTCCCGTTAATGCCGAACTGGGTGAGATCAGTGATGATAACTTGGGCGCTCCCTGTAGACTTGAGCGAACCTCCTCCGGTGTATTCATCAATAAGATAGGAGGCGGTATAGAACTCCAGGCTTGCCTCATCCGCTGTGTTTGAGACGGAATTGAAGCTGCCACCGCCCAAAAAGGCAATTTCAGAGTTCACGGTCAGAAGGGAAGAAATCTCAGTATAATCATAGAATGTAAGAGAGTTTCCGGTGTGGTTGTCCAGCACGTTATAAAAACTATTTGGTCCATAAACAGCTTGGACAGAATTGCTTTGATTAAAAATAACAGTGCCAGTTCCAGGAACGAATTCGCTGCCCGCCACGGCGTTCATCCATTCGCCTCCCACTTTGAGTGTGTAAGTTTGCGCGATCAAAGCACCGGACCAGATCTCGACTTTCCCTTTTACAGTAAGGTTGGTATTCATACTAACACTCGCCCCATCATCCTTTTCTATCTCCAGGTTGTTCAGGTAATTGCTGGCAGAATTAAGATCGGATATGACAGCGTTTGCGCTGCCACTCATGCGCAAACTGCCCGCACTAAGATTGACGGTGCTGGTGGGAAAGAGCACAATGTCGCCCCGGATGATAGTTGTCCCTGTATATGGATGAGAGATCTTGCTCGCACTTGCCACCTCCAAAGACTTTATTGAAAGGGTGGCGGTGGACTGGGTGCTGATGTTCGTAGATCCAGACACAGGTTTAGAGGTGAACAATGTTCCGATGATCGTCGGAGTGTAGGTGCCGATGTAAGATATTTCTGTCCCGCGAAGTTCCAGCTTAGTGTTGGGTATATTGATGCTGGATCCGTTTTGGAAGGTCACATGCTTTTTAACCGAAATAATTGCACTGCCGTTGAAATTTGCCATGGCATTAACACTAAAGATCAGGCTCCCATTCACCGCAAGTGTGGTGGAACTGCTCATGTACAGTTTTCCGTTGAGAGCGGCATCGGCTGTTACATCCAATCTGCCGCTGCTAAAGTTGAGGTCTGCACCGTTATTTACAGCGATGGTATTGCATACATAATTTCCTGTGATCGCAGGGTAGCGGCCTGAGCTCACCACCGGGATCACGACGTCTTCCGTGGCCAGAGGTATGTGGTTCAAACTCCAGTTCGAAGGAGCGTACCAAAAGGAGTTGTAGCTCCCGTCCCAGGTGTTGATTGCCCGCAGGTTTTCCGGCCGGCTGTCAAATGCCGGTTCCTCGTTCGCCCCGTTGTCCCAAGCTGGGATAGAGGAGAAATTATCCTGGTCTGCCGCCAGGTCGGCGCTGAGAGCGGTAAAACAAATCAAGACAAACAATAGTGCAATCGTTTTCACTTCTTTCTCCTATGCTCCGCAGTCAGTCTGGAACTCCGAACCGACCCGTAAGCCCTTTATTCGTTTCTTATATTTATATTCTTTTATCGACCGTAAACTCGTCAAAAATGACAATAAGTTTATAGCATTATATAGATAAGGATAGTGTAAACACCGCAGCAGCAGAAAGCAAACTCTATGTTCATGAAGGCGGTTCATAGTGTATATGCGTCCTAAACCAGGATTCCTTTCAGTCTATTACTTAGGACACGCACTCTGGACAAAGCGAAAAGCGGGAGCAGAGGGCTCCCGCTAATGTGCGGTCATCACAAGCAAGCGATGACAGGGTTTGGCTGAAAGCTCAGTATGAAGCTGTCACCCGGTAAAAGGTCTTGTTATTCCAGTCTGAGCTCGCAGCCCCGGTCCAGGTTGTGGCAAAAACCCTGTTCCAGCAGAATCATTCCAACCGGAGTCTGGGAATGTGGCGAACATTGCAAAAGTTTCTAATGTTCCATTAAGACCAATCTGCTGGCCTTCGTCTCACTCAGTATAGCTTGAGCGTTGATTGTATATCTTGCAATCGACTTGACGCAATTGAATCCAAACTCTGAGTTTCAGTCAAGGACTATGTTCCCATAATTACTGTATTCTACTTGAATTGTGCCCAAGCTATAAGCGCCATGCAAGGCAGGGCTTTACTTTGCGGGATGTGGACATATTTCCACACACGATTGGTGCGTGAAAAACTCATTGATTGCTATTTAATCAAGATTCACCATCCAGCTAAACCAATATTTTGCAATAACCTGGATATGGCTGATTATTTGTAATCGTGGAATGAATGTTGCATGAATAATCAGACATCAAGCCACAGCTTGAAAAGGAGATAAGATGAAACGTTTACTTTGCTTTGTTGCGTTGCTGTTTTTACTTGGCATGCTGAATGCTCAGCAGGAGAATTGGCGGGTAATCCGCCCTGGATATAGTGCTAAGGACGTCTGCCTCCACGATGCTGAGATCTGGGTGGCTTCGGCTGCGGGGATCATGCGCTGGAATCCCTCTACCAACCAAAAAACTCAATATGATGAATACAATACTCCCTATCCGAGTAGTGCCATCAATTGTCTTTGCTCTAGCCCGGATGGCAGCTTGTGGGCTGGAGGTGGTTTCGGTATTATGCGTTTTGATGGGACAAACTGGCAGCTTTTCAATGCCGCCAATTCGGGTCTCTTAAACGATGGAGTGATCAAGATCGTAGCGGATCATCAGGGAGGAATATGGTGCGGAACAAGATTCGGCCTGTCTTACTATCGACAAAGAGTATGGACATCCTTTGCCAGCACGAATTCCACCTTGCCGGATTACTACGAATTCTTTGACCTGGCTTTGGACCCTGTCCAGGGCGTGTGGGTAGCCACTACGGGTGGCGTGCACCATTATAACGGAAACACCTGGACTGCCTATACTGCCCAAAATTCTACCCTACCAAACAGTCAGGTAAAGAGCATCTCCTTTCAGGAAAATGGCGAGGGCTGGTTTGGCCTGAGCAATGGAGTGGCCAAATACACTGGCGGCAATTGGCAGATCCACAGTTCTTGGGATGGGGTGGCCATTGGTGATGTGATAGGCTCTTATGCCGACCCTTTGCAAAGAGTCTGGCTGTGGGATAAAGACACGCTTTGGCTTTGCGATGAAGATAGCCCTTTGCACTATTCGGCTCAGCTCTTTGGAAATCACTATATGAATTTTACCCGAATGGTGATGGACGAAGAGCAGGCAATGTGGCTGACATTTTACGATACACAAGATCCCGCTTCGTTGCTGCGTTTTGATGGCACGGATATCGAGAGATATCCTGTAAGTGAGCTGCCTTTGGCTAGCCGTAATATCCAGGAGATTTTCCGGGGTTTTGATGAAAAAATCTGGATTGCGGCCTCCGAAGAAAAAGAAAATGGCGGCTACTTCTCCCTTGGAAACGATGGGATTCAAAACTTTGGAAAATTCAATACAGCCATGCCCTGCTGGCATGTGTGGGCACTGGCTGAGGATAGAATGCTCAATATCTGGGTAGGCACCTGTATCGGGCTACTAAAAACCGGGCCTTCGGGTTCACAGGTTTTCAATAGTATTGATCACGGGATAGGGGGCGGCTATATGGAAACGATATGCCCGGTAGGAGATGGCGTCTGGATTGGAAATGACCAGGGTGTATCCCGCTATGCAGATGGCGTCTGGACTCCCATCACCACTGCAGAGGCAGGCCTGAGCCTGGCCTATACCAAGGTAATCAAAGCCGATGGCCTGGGCAGAATCTGGATCGGCTCTTCGGCGGGAGTATGCTGCTATGCCAATTCACAGTTTACGTCCTATCCACAGATCACCAATGCCAAAGATTTTGCCTTTGGAGAAAATGGAGAAGTCTGGGTGGCCAGAGGAGAATTGTCGCGCTGGCAGGATGGAACTTGGACGCACTTTAATGCCAGCAATTCTGCGCTGCTGGAGAATCATGTAAGCTGCTTGGCAATAGACCAAAATCAAGTGCTTTGGGTGGGATTGGGCTATCCAAGTGCCTCGCTATACAGCTATGACGGAGTGAACTGGACTAATTTTGGTTCCCAAAACATGCCTCTCGCCGGAAGTCTTAAAACGATATTTGTGGATGAAAACAATACGAAGTGGATTGGCGGAAGATATCTGTATCTTTACAACGAAGGCGGGCTTCCGGTCTCAAATGCTGAACAGCTCGTGCCCCAGGCCATGGGCTGTGTGAATTATCCCAATCCCTTTAGAGAATCAACCACAATCCGCTTCGAGAAAAAGTCAGATGGATTCCTGCAGGTCAACATCTATAACTTGAAGGGACAGAAACTCCGGACTTTCGAGGGCACAGATCTGCCCAGGGGAGAAAGAGAAATCGTATGGGACGGCAAAGATGAGCATGGCCAAAATTGCGCTACAGGATTGTATCTGATCCAGATGCAGGATAGAGCTGGCAGTCGTACCCGCAAAGCTTTGAAGTTGAAGTAAATAAGTAAGGTCGTAACGCTGTCTTTAGACGGTGCGTGTCCAGGAAGGTTTTTGAAAATACAGCCTTTTACGCCAGAAATACTTGTAGCGAAATGGGATGTTATTTATGGTTTTGTTCATAATGTTGGGCCACGCTCCGTCTGAAGACAGAGTTACGGTCATTCCTGGCCATGCTCCGTCTGAAGACAGAGCTACGGTAGGCGAAGACAGCACCACTGACTGTACTGGACCAAGCAGGAGGGTGTGACAAGAAACTTGACAATATACGGCGGATCATTTTACTTCCACTTCATATAAAATATTGTGATAGGATGGCTATTTTGAAAGATAGATTGCTTGGATTACACGCTCCGTCTAAAGACAGAGTTACGGGGATTTCTGGCCATGCTCCGTCTGAAGACAGAGTTACGGGGGGTGCGAAGATGGAATATAGACAGATGTACAAAAGAAATCTGCCTCATTACCAGCCCAAAAATGGACTGCTGTTCGTGACCTTCAGGCTGAATTTTGCGGTACCAGCACAATACATCAATGCCTATCATAAATATCGTGAAAGTCTCGAAGCGCAGCTTGACATAAAAGAATCCATAAAGCCCCAGCAGATAGTCCTGCATAAGAAACTCTTTGACTTTGTCGATAATTATTACCCCGAAATCCACAGTGAGATAGATCTGACCAAGCCCCCTGAAATCGCAATTTTGCTCTCTGATATCCTGCGTTCTCTACACGATGAATATTATGCTTTATACGCCTTTACGATCATGCCAAACCACGTACATATCTTGCTGAAACCGCTGACGGTCGATGAGAAGGATCTCTCTTTGGCAGAGATTATGCACAAAATCAAGGGGAGCAGTGCTCGCCAGATAAATCTGGTGTTACAGCGGCAGGGAAAGTTGTGGCAACGGGAGTATTATGATCATTGGGTGCGGACAGATCAGGAGATGTGGAATGTGGTGGAATACATCAGGCAAAATCCAGTGAGAGCCAAGCTGGCAAGCGATCCGGAGTGCTGGCGGTGGACTTGGATAAATCCAGAACTGGGTAGGAAGATATGATTGGCATTAATGGCTAACACTATATTGATGTAGGTATTAGCCGTGTAGCACTGTCTTTAGACGGTGCGTAGCCAGGAAAGGTTTTTAAAAATACAGCCTCTTACACCAGAAATGCTTGTAACGAAATGGGATGTTTTTTATGGTTTTGTTCATAAGGTTGGGCCACGCTCCGTCTGAAGACAGAGTTACGGTTTTTCCTGGCCACGCTCCGTCTAAAGACAGAGCTACTTAGAATTTCACTTGACGTAAATCTACTTGTAAAACGAGCTGAATCCATATAAGGAGAAAAAGACTTATGTGTGGAATTGCCGGAATATTCAGTTTAGACCCTTCTAAAAAGATAGATTTACCGCTTTTGAACGAGATGACAAAGCGGGTGCATCATCGTGGCCCGGATGATGAGGGCTATTTGGCCATCGAGATCAAAAAGCCGGAAGTACGGGCATTTTATGGTGAGGATAGCAGCCCTGCGGTGAAGGCTCATTTAAAGCCTTTTGATGCCAGCTATGCGGCCCAATTGGGTTTTGGTTTTAAAAGATTGCCCACTTTGGAGCTTACAGAATCCGGACATCAGCCCATGTATGATGCGGCTCTGGGTCTGGCGATCATTTTTAATGGCGAGATATTCAATCATCTCGAGCTCAGGGCTGAGCTGGAAAATATGGATTACAACTTTGTGAGCCATAGCGATACCGAGGTAATTCTCAAAGCTTATCATGCCTGGGGAAGAGACTGCGTGCAGCGCTTCATCGGGATGTGGGGTTTCAGCATTTGGGATCAAAAAGAGCAGACGCTGTTTCTCAGCCGGGACCGTTTTGGCATCAAACCACTGTATTATGCTTTGGACCAGGGCTATCTGTATTGGGGCTCGGAAGTTAAGCAGATTCTGGCCGCTCCTATCGATAAGACTCAAAACAAAGCCATGATGTGGCGCAGCATGAAAGTTGCCGCCATGATGGTCTATGACGATGAAACCTATTGGCAGAATATACATGCGCTGAAGCCCGGATACAATATGACCGTGAAGGGTGGCAAAGTTCAGATCGAGCAATATTATCAATTGGATGTTGAGAGTTTTGAGCGCAGCACGCTCAGTTTTGAGGAAGCCAAAGAACGATATTATCAGCTTTTCCTGAACAGTTTGAAGCTGCATATGCACAGCGATGTGGAGATTGCCTCCTCACTTTCCGGGGGCATGGATTCCAGCGCGATAGTCTGTATGGGTGCCCCGCTTTTGAACTATCCGCTACGGACTTTTTCTACCTATTATGAGGATGATCCTGCTTTGGATGAAAGGAGCTATATCGAGATTGTAGCTGCCAAAAATGACATTCGGACCAATTACTGTGCCCCACAGGCGCAAAATGCCCTCGATTGGTGGGAACGTGCCACTTATTTGAACGATCTGCCGCTCAGCTCTGCCTTTGTGAGCCAATATGCTCTGATGAAGACAGCTCATGAGGCGGGAATCCGGGTGCTGCTCTCGGGGCAGGGCTCGGATGAAATGTCCGGAGGCTACCGCCATGGCAGTTATCGCTATTTTGCCGATTTGATCCGGAGCCTGAGTCTAGGCAAATTTGCATCAGAAATTGGGCACTTCCTGAGTAGCAAGCCCTTGAAAAACATGGGAGATCTGGCTAAAATCGCCATGTCTGTGGCTTTGCCAGAATCTACTTTGTATGCCCTGGAAGCCAGACATTACCGCTTTGATCCCTTCTCAAAAGATTTCACGCGTGATGCCAAAGCTATGGTGGAAGGGAAGTTTATGCGACAGATCAGTGATTTGCCGGTGTCCAGAACGAGTAGCTTTTTGTACAATATGATGCACAGCACTTCGCTGATGACCCTGCTGCACTCTGAAGATCGGATGAGCATGGGGCACAGTGTGGAAAGCCGTGCGCCTTTCCTGGATCACCGCTTGGTGGAGCTGGTTTTCAGCCTGCCGGCATCATACAAGATTCAGCCGCCTTTGGGTAAGGTAATTCACCGCAAAGCCCTGGAGAATTGTGTGCCCCAGGAAATCTCTGAACGGCGCGACAAAAGCGTCTTTGGCAGTCCTTTTGCCAGCAGATGGATGCGGCACGAACTCAAGGATTTCATTCAGGATATCCTGTTTAGCACGGAATTTCGCAGCCGCGGGATCTGGGATTTGCCCACGATCCAGAAGCGCTGGCAAGGCTATCTATCAGGGAAAAATCGCGATGCAGAGATGCTGTACAACGTGATCTCGCTGGAGCTTTGGCACAGGATCTTTAAATAGGAGATATCGTGAAACTTTGGAAAGCCCTGGCCCTAAGCCTCATGCTGCTCGCACTGAGTTCATGCAAGTTTGGCTTTAAACAGCCGGAAATCGTGAAGATCCAGGATTTGACCATCAGCGAAATCAAGATTGACAATAGCAAACTGCTGCTTTCCATCATTGTCAAAAATCCTAATAACTACCCGATCCGGCTCAAAGAACTGGATGTGCAGATGCTGGATCCGACCCGGGTGAAAGTGGGGGAGGCCAAGCTCAAGCAAGAGATCGATCTCCCTGCCAATAAGAATATACAATTGGACTTCCTGGTCAATGTCCAGAGCCGCCCCATGATCCACATGGTGAGCAGTATCAACAAAGATTTGCAGTTCTTCATCGCAATGAAAGGCAAAGGCCGAGCCAAAGGCATTTCCAAAAGCTTTGAATTTGAACAGCCCTATAGCATTGACATCAAAGAGTATCTGCCGCAGTTTTTGCCCAATCTGAAACGCATCACGTCCGGCCCTGCAGGGGATCAGCCGCTATTTAAACTTCTGCGTACCTATGTGGGAGATTATGGCATTACTAAGACCGGGCTGATGTCGGATTTTATCGTGATCAATCCCTATGGCCTCAGCTTCAAGCTCAAAGGCTTTCCGGCTGAGCTTTTCATCAATGGCAAGATCGTGGGCACAGGAAACATCAAGAAAGAGCTGGTTTTTGACGAAAACGTCTTTTATCGTGATGGTACCATGGTATTTCAGGTCTCCAATCTCAAATCCGTAGTGAGTGCAGCCAAGGGAGTGTTCCAGGGCGGCATAGATTATGAGGTGAGAGGAACGATCCAGATCCAGGTGATGGGCCTCGATCTTGACATCCCTTATGCTTATTTGGGCGTGATTCCATTTAGCATTTGGGAGATCTTACTGAAGTAAAACGAAAAATAACTTGACGGAAATGGCAGCCGTAAAAACAATGCTAAGCTAAAGAGTAATATCTAAGATATAAAATAAGGAGTAATAATGGTCAAGCTGAGACTGAGAAGGATGGGAGCAGGTGACCAACCTTTTTACCGTATTGTAGCCGTGGATTCCCGCGTGAAACAAGTTGGTAAATACCTTGAATGTGTAGGTTGGTATGATCCTAAGACTGAACCGTCCAAGATCAATATTGAAACAGAACGTGCTATTTATTGGCTCTCCGTGGGCGCGCAGCCTTCTGAGACCGTGCGTTCTCTATTGCGTAAAGCCGGCATTTTACAGATCTGGCACGAACGCAAATTAGCGAAAGCAGAATAACGACAAAAAACTGAGGTGGAGCATGAAAGATCTCATTGAATTTATGGTAAAAGCTCTTGTTGACGATCCCAGTGAAGTTTCTATCACAGAGATCAATGGAGATAAAATTACGCTGTATGAACTACGCGTAGCTAAAACTGACATTGGTAAAGTAATTGGAAAACGGGGACGCACCGCTGGTGCTATCCGCACTATCATCAACGCTGTATCGACCAAACAAGGAAAACGCGCAGAGCTGGAAATCATAGAGTAGATGGCTAATCCTCACCTTGTCGGAATAGGCAGATTGGGTGGCATAGACAGTGAAGGTTGGCATCACGTGATGATAAAGCCGGAATATCGTGAAGGCTTTGATCACACTGCCGATCTGTATTTGATCTTTGAAGAAAATAGAGTGTTTTACGTAACTATCAGTGATAGGAAACAGAGTGAAAAGAAAACTTGGGTGAGATTTGCCGAAGACGGCATTGCCGAAGAACGTAAGCTGCACCGGGAAGTATTCCTGGCGATTGAAGACGAAGAGATTCAGGATGATGATGAGGATGAACTCCTCGGCCTGGATGTGGTTTACCAAGGCCAGCTTTTGGGCTGCGTGGTGGATACGTTTTTCAATGGCGCGCAGGATGTATTGGTGATCGCCACCGATTTGGATACCGAGATATTGGTTCCACTGGTGGAACACTATATGCCTGTGCCCCCTGCTGAGTCGCAAGGTGTGATCTTTCTGGAAAATATGGAAGATCTGCTTTTGGCCAGCGGGCACAAACTGCAGAATGGCCAGCTTATATATAGCGAAGATGAAGCTTGACGTTCTTAGCCTTTTTCCAGGCGCCTTTACCAGTTTTTTGGAAACCAGCATTGTGGCCCGGGCCATCGCCAAGGGAGCGCTCACAGTAAATCTGGATGATATCCGTAGCTACAGCACGGATAAACACCGGAAAGTGGACGACTATCCTTATGGCGGTTTTGCCGGCATGGTGGCTACACCACAACCTTTGTGGGACGCCATCAAAGCCTGCCTGGCTGCAGGACCAGCTCCAGTGATATACTTCAGCCCCCAGGGGCGAAAGCTGAGCCAAAAGATCTTGTGTGACTATGCCCAGGAGCAGCATATTATACTGCTTTGCGGACATTACAAAGAGATCGATCAGCGTATTCGCCGCCTCTTGGTGAGCGACGAAATCTCCCTCGGGGATTTTGTACTCAGTGGCGGTGAACTGGCAGCACAGGTTTTCATCGATGGTATTGCCCGGCTTCAAGATGGAGTCTTAAGTGATATCTCAAGTGCCCAAAGCGATTCTTTCTACCACGGGAAGCTGGGTTTTCCCTGTTATACCAGGCCAGAGATTTTTATCGAGCAACAGGTGCCTGATATACTTGTCAGTGGAAATCACGCCAAAGTTCAGGATTGGGCAAAAGCCGAGTCCGAGATTTTAACCCGAACCAGACGACCAGATTTATTGTAAACAGCTCTGATGGCTGTCCCGAACCAGGGAAATGATAACCAATCAGGAAAGCTGAGGTCTATATCACTTGATGTATAGTGCGGAACTGGTGCGAGCAGACTCCCTCAAAAAGAGTCTTTCGCCGTAAGAACAGAGTTCAGGAGCACAGCGCGAAGCCGTTTTTATGCGCATAAAGGCGGCGAATAATGAGCTGTACTCTGCGCCACAATATGCATCCCCCAGATCTCATCTTCTCCGAGTATATATATGGGAGGAACCCAAATGGATATTCTGCAACAAGTTGGCAGAGACCAAATCAGAACCGATTTTCCCGAGTACCGCGTAGGCGATACTGTGAAAGTCCATTATAAAATTAAAGAAGGTAGCAAGGAACGTATCCAGGTTTTCCAAGGCATCGTGATTCAAAAACGCGGTGCTGGAGTTTCCAAATCCTTCACTGTCCGCAAGGTTTCAAGCGGAGTGGGAGTCGAGAGGATTTTTCCTCAAAGCTCACCCAATATCGATAAACTTGAGATCGTGCGCCATGGTCAGGTTCGCAGAGCGAAGCTATTCTATCTGCGTCAGGCCAAGGGCAAGGCAGGAAGAATCAAAGAGCGCCGGAGATTTACTGCTTAGTTACCATAAACACAAAAGCTTAGCCCCTTGGACTTTGTTGCATCAAGGGGCTTTGTTTTTTTAGGAGAATATTGTGCTCAGAGTCCTATATTACCAAAACTCAGATCTCTGTCTGGAGATCGAGATAGAAGAAGAAACCATCAACTGCATCTCTTTTTGTGAGAAGCCATTAAATAATCTGGTGGAAGATGCCTTTGAACAAGAGGTGATCCGCCAATTGGATGCATACTTTGCCGGAGAAAGTCAGGAATTTGATCTGCCTTTCTTTGCCACAGGCACACCTTTTCAGCTTATGGTCTGGGAAGAGCTCCTGAGAATCCCTTATGGCCAGACCATTTCCTATCGAGATATGGCCGAATTGATCGGTAAGCCCAAAGCGGCCAGAGCCGTGGGCAATGCCCTGGGTGCAAATCCCATCTCTATCCTCATCCCCTGTCACAGAGTGATAACCTCAGACGGCAAGCTCGGTGGCTTTGGTGGAGGACTAGCGGTCAAGACCTATCTTTTGGCTCTGGAAAAGCGCTACAAAGAGAATTCATGATCCTGGGGCTGGGTACAGATATCGTCGCGGTGCACCGGATTGCTCGTGTGATCAAGGATAATCCCCGCTTTATCGAGAAAGTATTTAGCTCCGCAGAACAGCAATATTGCAGTAGCAAAGCCAGTCCAGCCCAGAGCTATGCCGCCCGGTTTGCCGCCAAAGAAGCCTTCATGAAGGCCTTGGGCACAGGCTGGGATGAAGGCATTTCCTGGACTCAGATCGAAGTGATCAATGATGCCAAGGGCAAGCCCAGCATCCAGTTATCTGGCGCTACCGAGGCTCTTGCAAAAAGCAGTGGTGCAGAGCTGATACACCTTTCTCTCAGCCACGAAAAGGACTACGCGATCGCCACTGTGATCCTGGAAAAAAAGAATGAGTCCTGCCCGGCAGAGTAAATAGACTATATTGTCTTGACAAATCAGCGATATCCGAATTAAACGTCACAATTGAGGTAGTTATGAAAGATGCGATAGTATTTCTGGGAATTCAAGGTAGCGGTAAAGGGACTCAAGCCGAGCTCTTGGCGCAGCACACCGGATTCCTGCATGTAAACATTGGAGACCTCCTGCGAGAGCAGGTAAACCTTGGCACCGAGATCGGCGCACAGGTGAATACCATCATCCAAAAAGGTGAATTGGCCCCCGACGAGATCGTCTTTGAACTGATCGACAGGCGCATTGCAGATTGTTGCGATGGCGTGATCTTCGACGGTTTCCCGCGCACCCTGGTGCAGGCGGAGTTTCTGCTGCAGCATTACCACGTGGTCCGAGTTTACTATCTGGACTTGAAGAAAGTTGATGCAATCAAGCGTATCCAGGGCCGCAAGGTTTGCAGCCAATGTGGCACGAACTATCACATCACAAATCATCCTCCTAAAAAGTCGGGTATCTGCGATGCTTGCGGTGGAAAGCTTTTCACCCGGGGCGACGATGCACCCAGTGCCATTCGCAAACGGGTGGCGGCCTTTTATGAAGAGACCTACGTGTTAAAAAAGTTTTTCGAGGAAAAGGGCGAGCTCAAGACTCTGCCTGCTCTAGAACCAATCCAGGAAGTTCAGGACATGATCATAGAGGATATCAAACTGGGCTGATAGATGCCAGAACTCAAAACCAACAAATTCCTTAGATTTATAGAATCCATCGCTTATCTATTGGCGGTGTGGAGTTTTGCAGTCGTATTTCTGGAAAGCATCATCTCTACCCTTACCAATTACCCGAAGCTGGAGCTTTATACCGCACTGGCGAATCTGCTGCTGATAGTGTTCACTATCATAGGTCGCAGCTTTTCGCCTGCGTCTCCCAGCAAACGCAATCTGCTCCTTTTGGATTTGGCTCTGCTGGTCTTCGGTGGCCTGCTGATGTTTTACCATACGAAGTTCGTCATCTTTTTCTTGCTCATCCGCCAGACCTATTTCATCTTGCAATACCTGATCTTCCGTTCTTTTGAAGGGAAGCTGTATAAGATGCTCACAAATAACCCACCGGTCTCACTGATGCTGAGCTTTGCCATGGTGATTCTGATCGGGACTGTGCTCTTGATGTTGCCCTCAGCTTCAGAGCTGGGTAGGGTTACCCCTTTTGGAGATGCGCTGTTTACAGCTACTTCTGCTACTTGTGTGACGGGGCTCATCGTGCAGGATACCGGCACATATTTCACCCTTTTCGGGCAACTCGTGATCCTCGTATTGATCCAGATTGGGGGGCTGGGGATCATGACGATATCCACCGCTTTTGCGCTGATCATGGGCAGAAGGCTTACCTTGAAGCTGGAAAACCTGATGCAATCCGTGATGGGCGAAAGCGAACGGCTGAACGTCTTTCAATTGCTCAAAAACATCGTGATCGTGACCGTCTTGATTGAAGGAGTGGGGGCGATCTTGCTGTTTCCTGTATTTGCCCGCGATATGTCTTCCTCTTTGGCGATGTACCACGCTGTCTTCCATTCTGTTTCCGCTTTTTGTAATGCCGGATTCTCGCTGTTTTCGGATTCCCTGGTCTCATTTGTGGATAATCCTTTGATAAACTTCACGATCAGCTCCTTGATTATTTTGGGCGGCATCGGCTTTGCCGTATTGATCGATCTTTACCGCTATGTGATGCACGTGGATAAAGTCCGCAAGCTCACCCTGCATAGCAAGATCGTGCTCACTGTGTCCGCAGCCCTTTTGGTGATCGGCTTTGTCAGCATCTATATATCAGAATACCACTCTGTAATGCAAGGCTTTAGCATCAACCGCAGAATCCTGAGCTCCTGGTTCCAATCTGCCAGCGCGCGCACTGCCGGTTTTAACACGGTGGATATTGGCGCGATGGCACCTGCCTCTCTTTTGGTCCTGATGGTTCTGATGTTTATCGGCGCATCGCCTGGCTCTACCGGTGGCGGAATCAAGACCACCACCTTTGCGGTTCTGGCGCTGTCCGTAATCTCCATGCTGAAAGGCCGCAGAGAATTGAGCCTGTTCAACCGCCGCATTTCTCTTTCCAATTTCCGCGAGGCCACCGGCCTGATCACACTGGCTGCCGGAATCGTCTTTTTCGTCGTCTTTCTCCTCTTTCTTTTTGAGCAGCAAGCTTTTGATAAACTCATGTTTGAAGCTATCTCTGCTTTTGGTACTGTAGGACTTTCCACAGGTATCACCGGCAGACTTACTCATGTCGGCAAAATGCTGATTACCATTTTGATGTACATCGGGCGCATTGGCCCGCTCACCTTGATTTACGCGCTTTCTATGCGCAAAAGACAACCTAAATTGAACTACGCTGAAGAAAAGATAGCCATTGGCTAAGGAGTAAATAATGGCCAGATATGCCGTCATCGGACTGGGCAGATTTGGAATGACTGTAGCAAACATTCTCACCGAAAGTGGGATGGAAGTGATCGCGATCGACAGAAACCAGGAAATAGTGGATGATGTATCGGTCAGAGTGACTTCGGCCTATTGCATGGATTCTACAGAAGAATCGGCCCTGCGCTCACTGAATCTCAATGAAGCAGATGCTGTGATCATCGGGATCGGCACCAATATCCAGGAAAGTATCCTCACCGCAGCCCTCTTACGCAAGATCGGCGTGGGGATCATCTATGCCAAGGTGAATAACAGCCTGCATGGCAGAATCCTGGAGCTGATCGGTGTGCAGAACATCCTGCTGCCGGAAGAGATCGTGGGCACCCAATTGGCCAAGACCCTGATCTCAAAGAATGTGCTGGAATATATTAGCCTCTCCAGCGGACACGTGGTGATGGAGATGGTAGCTCCCCGCAGCTTTGTGGGTAAAGACCTGCAAGAGCTCGCTTTGCCCTCCACCCGTGGGGTCAATATCATCGCCATCAAATACAATTCTCTGTCTGTAACCGAAGACGGCCGTAATGTGGTGGATAAAATCACCAACGACATGCCTGGCGCCAATGATACCATCAACGAAGGCGATGTGCTGATCATGATGGGCCCCAAAGGCAATGTGGATAAACTGATCTATGAAACCACAAACAGGAAGGACTAAAGATGAAACAATCTATTAAAAAACGCTATCATCTCATGCTTGTCGTCCTTTTTGCGCTGATTGTGCTACAATTCATTGTGGTGCTATTCACCATCGGGCAAGCAGATAACCTCTACCTTCTGGCCAGCGATATTCAGTCGATTATGATCGTATTCTTGTTTGCGATCTTTATATATATGGTCCTGATCTTCAACTATCTGCCTTACCGGCTTTCACGAGCGGTGAAGAGGGTGCAAGACCTCATCGAAGAGATCTCAAACGGAAATTACCAGATCGATATAGACAGCACGCGCTTTGAGCATGACCACGACTTTCAGGAGCTGATTTTCTCCCTGAAAAAGATGCTGGATATCATCATGCGCTTCGACGCTGTGAAGGCTGACAAGATCTATGAACATCATCAACGCCTCAATCAATTGATCAACCTCTTGTCAGAGATCGTGTTGATCGTCACCGTAAATGGCGATATAGTTTATATCAATGAAGTCTTCAGAAAACGCTTTCCTACTATCACTGATACCGGCAACCTCAATGAAGTGATCCAGAAGGATGATTTCAACGCCCGCATCTTTGATATGATCAACAAATCCCTGCGCTTTGGCGATAATATCTATGACGAAACAGTGCAGATCGAAGGCTCTTCTCAGACGGCTCTGATCAAGGGCTCTGTCATCCGAAACCGCAAAGGCGTAGCCTCTGGCGGAGTATATACAGTGGAGATCATCGGTGAACCCGCGCAGAATTAAGATCATCTTTGATGCACAGGAGCCGGTCCGTCTGGACAAGCATCTGGCAGATTTACGGCTGCAGGAGCTGCACTCGCGCACCTACATCGAAAGCCTGATCAAAGAAGATGGCGTCCTGGTAAATAATATCCCGGTTAAAAAGAGCTTTTTGCTCACCCGGGGGGATGAGATTGATCTCAAATTACCCGAGCCGCCGGACATTGAGATGAAGGCGGAAGATATTCCTCTGGATGTGGTCTATGAAGACGACGATCTGGCAGTGATCAACAAAGCTGCTGGCATGATCGTGCATCCGGGACACGGCAATCCGGATGGGACCTTGGTTAATGCCATCATGTACCGCTTTGCCGGAGAGCTCTCCACGGGGCGGGATCCCAATCGCCCGGGGATCGTGCATCGCCTGGATAGAGGCACTTCAGGCCTGATCATCATCGCCAAAAACGATGCAACTCAGGTGGCTTTGAACCATCAATTTGCCCGGCGTGAGATCAAAAAGACCTATCTGGCCATTACCAGCGGCATTCCCGAACCTCCGGAAGGCAGCATCGAGTGCAATATCGCCCGTTCGCTGAAGAATCCTCGCCAGATGTGCGTTGCCGAAAAGGGTAAATGGTCTTTACTGCATTACAAGACGATCCAGTATTATCACTATTTTGCTTTGGTAAAAGTGCAGCTCGAAACCGGACGTATGCATCAGATCCGTGTGCAATTTGCGCAGCGTAATATGCCCGTTTTGGGAGATTTGCTCTATAATACGCGCCGCTATGTGCACTCGCTCTTGCCGCAAAACATGAAGCACAAGGCCACCGAGCTGCTCACCACTCACCTTTTGCGCCAGGCTCTGCATGCCTGGAGATTGCAGTTTACTCATCCCATCAGCGGTGCAGAAATGGACATCTATGCAGATCTGCCCGAAGATTTACTTTATACCCTGAATTGGTTGAACCGATATTTTGCTGTTGACACAGACAGCGCTTCCCTGAATGTGATATTAGAGGAAAATAAGACGTGGTAGAAACGAAAGAAAGACAAATAGACCCGATATTTAGCACCATAGAAGATGCGATCTCTGCTATTGCTCAAGGTAAGATGATCATCGTGGTGGACGACGAGAACCGTGAAAACGAAGGAGATTTGCTCATGGCAGCAGATCTGATCACCCCTGAGCATGTGAACTTTATGATTACCCAAGGTAAGGGGCTGCTCTGCGTGCCCATTAACGAAGAATATGCCCAAAAACTGGACATTCCGCTCATGACTCTGAAAAGCAACGAACGTCATGGCACCAAATTTACCATTTCAGTGGATGTCTTCGAAGGCACCACCACCGGAATCTCAGCTTCAGAACGCGCCAAAACCGTGAGAGCTCTGGCAGATCCGCACAGCGTTGCCAAGGACTTTATGCGCCCCGGGCACATCTTCCCGCTGCTCGCAGAAAAAGGCGGCGTACTCAAGCGTGCAGGCCACACAGAAGCTGCGATAGATCTTACCACTATGGCAGGGCTGAACCCTGTGGGCGCCATCTGTGAAATCATCAGAGAAGATGGCGAAATGGCGCGGCTCACGGATCTGATTCCCTTTGCCCAAAAACATGGCCTGCTGATAGTCACAATCGAAGATCTGATTCATTACCGGCGCAAAAAAGAACAGCTTGTGCATCAGGTCAGCAAGGCACATTTGCCCACAGAATATGGCATGTTTGACATCATCACCTATATCAGCGAGATCTCAGGCGAGCATCATCTGGCGCTCACCATGGGAGACATCTCCACTCCGGAGCCTGTCCTGGTGAGAGTTCACTCCGAATGTTTGACCGGAGATGCCCTTCATTCTCTCAGATGCGATTGCGGTCAACAGCTGGAGCGCAGCTTTGAGATGATCTCCGAACTGGGGCGTGGCGTGATTCTTTATATGCGTCAGGAAGGCCGGGGCATCGGTCTTTTGAACAAGATCAAGGCTTACCATCTGCAAGATAACGGCGCCGATACAGTGCAAGCAAATCTGGACCTGGGCTTTGCCGAGGACTTAAGAGACTACGGAATCGGAGCGCAGATCCTCATAGATCTGGGACTGAAATCCATCGAATTGCTTACCAATAATCCCAAAAAGATCGTGGGACTCAGCGGATACGGTCTCACCATCGTGAACCGGGTACCCATCGAAATCACACCCCGTAAAGAAAACAAATTTTATCTGAAAACTAAAAAGGACAAAATGGGGCATATCCTCCATGAAGTATAGACATCTCCTGCTGATCTTACTATTGCTGTTTAGCTTTAGTATTCAGGCCAAGGATATCAAAATCCCCCCGGCAAAAGGTTTTGTGAATGACTTTGCCGGACTCCTGACTGAAGAAAACCGAGCCAGGATCAATGACTGGGCGATCGAGCTGAGAGAGAAAACCGGTGTGGACTATTCCATAGCGACTTTTCCTGAGATCGCAGGTGAAGACGAAGTAAGCTTTGGAGTACGTCTATATAAAGCCTGGGGCATCGGTACAAAGCGGGATGAGGGCGTACTGGTCTTCGTGGCGCAGAAAGAACGCAAGCTGCGTATAGAAGTGGGCTATGGCGCCGAAGGATACATCACAGACGCCTATGCCCATCAAGTTTATCAAGAAATGGTCAGCTATCTGAGCAAAGGCTCGGAAGATTGGGATGCCGCTTTTATGCAAGGCAGCCTGATGTTGCTTTCGGTGATCGCCCAGGAAAAGGGAGTCATGCTCACCGGAATGTCTGAATACTCTCAAGGCCGAAGCTCTGGCGAGCAAGGCTCTTCACCCTTTGGCGGGCTGGTACTCCTGGCAATCTTCATCATCCTGATGATAGTGACCAGGGGCAGGATTCTGCTGTGGTTAATGATCTTTAGTCGTGGTGGCGGCGGTGGCGGCTCTTGGGGCGGAGGTTCTGGTGGCGGCGGAGTCGGTGGTGGTTCATCAGGCGGCTTTGGTGGCTTTGGAGGCTTTGGCGGTGGCCGCTCAGGTGGCGGTGGAGCAGGAGGAGGTTTTTGATGCTCTTTTTACAATCATTACTCTTTATCGTATGGAACATGGTCCTCGGACTACTCGTGATCAATTTTGTGAAGTGGTTGCTATTCAATCCCAAACCACTCTATATCTTTGGCAAAAAAGTCTGGCTCACTCCGGGCTTTCTCGTGAAGAAACGGGATTGGCTATTTAACAAAGCCAGATACTTTTTGCATGATTATCTCAGGCAGGCCGAAAATCCCCGGAATGAGGATGGCTATCTGGCCAATTGGGAGCAGAAGGCCCACGATTTCCTTTGGGAAAAGACAGAATTTGTGGACGGTTGGCGCTTTATGCCGGCCAAGCTCAAAGCTGGAATCCGCAGAAAGATCGTGGATGCCTTTGCCGGCATGGTCTCCAAGCTTTTGCGCAAGACCATTCCCCGCCTGGCGGAACAATTGCGGGTGGAGCATCGCATCGATGATTTTGACGATCAATTTTCCATGGATTTCATCCGGAAATACTACAACCGCTATGTGCACAAGTACCTGGTCTATTTCTTCCTGGCGGTCAATTTCATCGTCGGTGTGGCAAATATGATCCTGTATCTGATTATTGGAGCGTTCTAACAAGAGGCCCTCTGCACCGTCCAAATTCCCTCTACGGTCCCTGGACGTCGAAGCCTTAATCTTGCGATTAACATGCTTTCGACTCGAGTTGACTCGGTATTTCAAGTTAACTCGAGTCGAAGATGAATCAGAAGCGAGATCAAGAGAAAGGGGTGCCGCATCCTGAATCCACGATAAAACATCTATAATGGAGCAACCTCCAGGGTTTAAAATCAATTTGAAGCAAAATAAAGCTTGACATAGGATATATCTTTGATATTAAAAGTATTATCTGATCTCTAATAGAAACAAAAAGAAAAAATGAGCGAAGATAAGGAGTTAGCAAATGCTAATATTTGAACACTACAAGAATCTGAAAGATCTGGAACAAAGAATCGCAAAAACTGCATTGATAGATTTTATACACACACATCTTGATCGCTTTCGAGACAGCAAATCTGCCATAGAAAAAGCGATTGATTATGCCTTCAGCAAGGATGTAGGACGCGGTGGATTCGTCCTTTTGGCTCTGGAAGATGAGCGTCTGGCGGGAGTCGTGGTGATGACCCATACCGGCATGTCAGAATTCATTCCGGAGTATTATATGGTCTATATCGCTGTGGATAGCAGTCTGCGGGGGCGAGGAATCGGCTCTAAACTGCTAGAAAAAGCGCTCGATAGCGCGGAAGGCGATGTTGCCCTGCACGTGGAACCGGACAATCCGGCCATACATCTGTACGAACGCCTGGGATTTTCCACAAAATATTCCGAGATGCGCTGGATGAAGAGCTAAATATGGCACGTCTGAAAGTTCATATTAACCGCCTCATCGAAAATATCGAAACCATCTCAGCCTTTATGCGCAAGCATGAGAAAGAATGGACCCTGGTGGTAAAGGTCTTGGGTACACATAAAGAAATCTTGGCCAAGCTCTTGCAGCATCCTGCCATTCTGGGGACCCATTCTATCGCCGTCTCTCAATGTAAGGCTCTGCGCATCATCAAAGAGCTGAATCCAAGCCTGCGAACCATGTATATCAAACCGCCGGCCATAAAAAACGTGGCTGAAATAGTAAAATATGCGGATATATCTCTAAATAGCACGATAGCAACCATTAAAGCGCTCAGCGATGAGGCGGTAAAACAGGATAAGATGCATCAGATCATCGTGATGGTGGAAATGGGCGAATTGCGCGAAGGCATCAAACGCGAGGGATTGATTCCTTTTTATAATAAGATTTTCAAACTGCCGAAACTGCAGGTGATCGGGATCGGCACCAATCTGGGCTGTATGTACGGTATTCAGCCTACTTACGACAAGCTGATCCAACTGGTGCTTTTTGAACAGATCATTGAAGCCAAATTCAAGCGCTCGATAGAATTGGTCTCTGGAGCCACCAGCATCACCATGCCCATCATGGAGCGCGGCAAAGTGCCAGATGGGATCAATCATTTCCGTATCGGCGAAGCGGCCTTCCTGGGCACTTCTCCCTTGGAGAATAAACCCATCCTGGGCCTGAATACCGGTGCCTTCACCTTTGAGGCCAATATCGTGGAGCTTTATAAAAAGGCCAGTCAGCCAGATGGAATCATCAGCGAGGCCGCCATCGGCAGTACTGTGGAAGATAGCTCAAGCGAAGAAAGCACCAGTTACAAAGCTATCATGGATTTTGGCGTATTGGATGTGGATGCCGAACTCCTGATTCCGGAAGACCCGGAGATACAATTCTTTGGCAATAGCAGCGACCTCACGGTGTATGATCTAGGAGATAATCCCCGCGGCTATAAGACGGGTGATACGATCAAATTCCGCCTCAAATATATGGCCGTTGCGAATCTGATGTACTCTCGATTTGTCGAGAAAATCATCGTTAATTGAGAATTGAGTATTGAGAATTGAGAATGGAGAATTAATCGGCAATGTGGAGATAGATGTTCATTTTGGAGCTCCTTTGGAAGTCTTGATGATTGCCGTCAAAATTCGGATGATTTCATTGATGTCTTCTTTGAGAGGGGTAGAGGGGCTTATGAATTCTGCCCCTATTAGTAATCTTATCCAGTATTCTGTTTCTCTGGCTTCTTTCAGGGCTATGGAAAGTTTGTGCACGAAATCAGCTTTCGATTGGGCTTCGCATGCTTCGCTGACATTAGCGCCTATTGAAGTGCCCGATTTTAGTATCTGTTTCGAGAGCAGATATTCGTGATTATTTGAACTTAAGTCCCTATATAAAGAGACAATCTTGAGAGCAAAGCTAAAAGTCTTATCTGCTATTAAGTTCTCTTTTGCCATCTAGTCCTCCACCACCGATCAATTCTCCATTCTCAATTCTGCATCCTCCATTCTCCATTCTCAATTATTTCTTCTCTCTTTCTTTCTTGAGCTTTTCAAATTGCGGTTTCACATGGGTTTCATAGCAATCCGGACAGATAGAGTGGGAAAACATGGTATCGGTATGCTCGGAGATATAGCCTTCGACTTCCTGCCAATAGTTCTTATCAGCGCGGATCTTCTTGCAATATGAGCAGATCGGGATGAGCTTTTCCAGGGAGCGAATTTGTTTGGCGGCGTTCACCAGTTCCTGACGCTGTTTTTCCATACGCAGAGCGCTTTTCACCCGTTGCACGAGCTCAAGATTGGAGAATGGCTTGCTGATGAAGTCCATCGCACCCAGTTCAAAACTGCGGGCCAAGGGCTCCATGTTTTCGTCCAAAGCGGCTGCGGTGATCATGATGATGGGGATGTCTTCCAGGTCGGTATCCTGTTTGATCCATTCCAGCACATCATAGCCACTCACGCCGGGCATCATGATGTCCAGCAGCAGCAGATCGGGGCGATTGTGCATGAGCTCATCCATCATGGATTTGCCGCTAAAATACAGCTTTAAGTTTTGGAATCCGGCTTGGTTGAGCACGGTTTTGACGAGCTTGAGATTGATTTCGTCGTCATCAGCCACGTAGATCAACATGTCTTTTAGTTCTTCGAATTTAAACATCTTAACCTACTTTTTCTGTTTGATTTCTTCGGCATAGATGAACATCTCTGGCAGGGTCTTAAAGCGGTTAAAGAGCGAGATGGCTTCTTGCAATTGATTGTCCTGAGAGATGGAGATCTTATAAGCGGCAAGATCGCCATGCACTTTGCGCACCAGTTCACTTTTGATGCTGCTTTCGATGAAAGAGCGGGTGCTATCCAGATCTGCAGCGGTATAGCTGACGCCCTGGGCTTTCGCATATTCCAGGAATTGATTCATGATCTCAGCGGTAATAATAGGGTTCTTGGAAACCTTGCGATCATGATCCACCAAATAATCGATGGCATAATTGAAGAAGAGATTCTTGCGTCTGAGTTCCACTCCGAATCTGGTGAGCAGATCGTTGTCGATCACGATATCTGGGGTAATGCCCCCGCCACCATAGACTTCACGCCCTTGGGAAGTATGATAAACCTGAGTGTGGGTATCTTCGTTTTCTTTCTCCAGCTCTTCTGGCGTAACTTCATGTCCGGTAAGAATCTTGTCATTGCTCATTTTATGAATGCAGCGTCCGCTTTTGATATAGTAATAAGAGGTGGTAATCTTCACGCCATTGCCATTGGAGAGGGGGATCAGCTGTTGCACGCTGCCTTTGCCGAAGGTGTTTTTACCCACGACCAGTCCCTTATCCCAATCCTGCAAACTGCCGGCAAAGATCTCGGAGGCAGAGGCAGAGGCTTCATTGACCAGGACGATAATGGGGTAATTGCGCTCTTTCGTATTGTATCTGGTGTACAGGGCGTCCTGGCGGGTGCGGCCTTTGGTCTCCACCACCAGTTTATGATAGCCGATAAATTCATTTACCGTATCCACGGCCTGGTCCAAAAGCCCGCCGGGATTGAATCTGAGATCGATAATCAGGCCTGAGATACCTTCTTTTTCCAGCTCGGCAAGCGATGTGCGCAGATCGGCAGTAGTGTTTTCATTGAACTGGCTGATGCGGATATATCCTACGCTATTGTCCATCATGAAGCTATAGGGCACACTGTTGATTTTGATGTTTTCGCGTATGATTTTAAAATCTATGAGATCAGGGATGCCGGGGCGGGAGATGGTGATTATCACTTCTGTGCCCACTTCTCCACGCATTTTCTTGATGGATTCATCGGTGGTCACACCTACTATGCTTACACCATCCACCTTGACGAGTTTGTCGCCGGCAGTGATGCCCATTCTGTAAGCCGGTGTACCTTCGATGGGGGAGACCACGGTGATATAATCTCCGATCTTATCGATCTGGATGCCCAGGCCGCCAAAGGAGCCACGGGTGCTGGTGGTGAAATCCTTAAACTGATCCGCGGTGAAGTAATTGGTATGCGGATCTGTGGAATTCAACATGCCTTTGATGGCTGCTTCGATCAGTTCTTCATCCGAAAGGTCTGTCACATAATTCTGTTTGAGCTTTTGCAGTACTTCGCTAAAAAGCTGAATCTGGCTATATATATTTCCCGAACTGGGACGTGATTGGGCAAAGGCGTTTGTAGCTACCAGCAGCAGTGTGGCAGTCAAAATCCATACACTGGCGATAGTGATAAGGGCTGTGCGTTGTTTAGGCTTCATGCTTTGGGTCTCCTATCAGAAATTTAGTGCCCGGACGATCTGATTATGAATCAGCTCTGGAGCTTTTAAGGCATCCAATACAAGGTATCTGGATGCGTGTTTTTTGGCAATAGATAAAAACTGCTGTCGAACCTTTTTGTGAAAAGAGATGTCTTCTTGCTCCAATCTGTCCAAATCCCGGTGATCGATGCGCTTGAAACCTTCTTCCACAGGAAGGTCTAGCAGCACCGTGAGATTGGGTACTGTATGAAAGGTGGCAAAAGAATTGAGCAGATCGATGACTGTATAATCCAAATCCCGGGCTGCTCCCTGATAGGCAGTGGTGCTATCGTAATAGCGATCTGAGATCACGATCTTGCCGGCCTTCAAAGCGGGCAGGATCAGCTCTCCGGTGTGTTGGGCGCGAGAAGCGCTATACAGCAGCAGCTCTGCCTCGGGCAACATCTCGGAGCAAAGCGGATCCAGCAGGATCTTGCGAATGGCTTCCGCGATGGGGGTGCCACCCGGCTCACGGGTGCTGAGGTGAGGGATTTGCTGTTCAATAAAATAATCCACAAGCAGCTTGATCTGCGTGCTTTTGCCGCTGCCCTCGATTCCTTCAAATGTGATAAAATATCCTGCCATAGCTTTTCCCTTAGATAATGGTATCGTGCAGATAGTGCAGGTCATCGCGCTGGGGATTGTCGATCAGATAGTGCGCTCCCCGGCTTTCTTTGCGGGAGAGGGCACTGCGGATCACGGCGATGGCGATCACTGCCATATTTCGGGTTTCCACCACTTCTCTGCGTACCGAATTGTGTTGATAAAAGTTATTGATTTCATTGTAGATATTCTCCATACGGGAGAGGGCGTATTTGAGCAGGCGGCGCGAACGGCGAATGCCCACATAACCTTGCATGATGGTGCCGATGATCTCCCGGTTGTGCGAGATCACCACCCATTCGTTTTCGTTAAAGTCTCCCATCAAGCGCCACTGTGGGATCTTGGGAAAAACGACCTTTTCTTCGATATATGGATGATTGGCGGCATTATAGGCTGTCACCAGGGCTTCCAAAAGAGAGTTTGAAGCCAGACGGTTTGCGCCATGCAGGCCGGTACAGGCCACTTCGCCAGCGGCAAAGAGGTTGCGGATATCGGTGAGTCCGTCGATGGTGGCGATCACCCCTCCGCAGAAGTAATGGGCAGCAGGAGCCACGGGAATGGGCTCGCGGGTAAAATCTATCCCCCGTTCTTTCAAGCGGCTGCCGATGTAGGGAAAGTGTATATTCAGATGATCTGCAGGAATCTTGGTGGCGTCCAGCCAGCAGAACTTTTCTCCCCGGCGTTTGAGCTCGCTATCGATGGCGCGGGAGACCACATCACGTGGGGCAAGATTGCCCTTGGGATGGTAGTTCTCCATAAATGTACTGCCATCGGAAAGACGCAGGATCGCTCCTTCGCCACGCACCGCTTCCGAGATCAGGAAGGTATCGCCTTCCGGGCTCCAAAATGCGGTGGGATGAAACTGGACAAATTCCATATTAGCCAGTCTGCCACCAGCCAAACGCGCCATGGCCATGCCATCTCCCGTGGCCACATCAGGGTTTGTATTGTGGCTGTATATTTGCGAAGCGCCACCGGTGGCCAGCATGGTCTTGTGTGCTTTGAATATATCCACCTGGTGGGTCACCGAATCCAATACATAGGCGCCCCAGCAGGAAATGCCCGGGATGAAGCCAAGATCATTGGCCACATGATGTTGGGTGATCAGATCGATGGCGATGCGGTTTTCATAGATATCGATATTGGGGTTATCCCGGCAGTTTTTGATCAAGGCTTCCATGATCTGATGGCCGGTGCTATCAGCGGCGTAGGCTACCCGGCGATGGGTGTGTCCGCCTTCCATGGTGAGGGAAAGGTTTTCCAGGCGGCTATCGTAATTATCGTCCCGGCGGGTAAAATCTGTGCCTAGATCGATCAGATATTGGATCAGTTTGGGACCTTGTTCGATAATCTGGCTGATTACCTGTTTCTTGCCCAGACTGGCGCCGGCGGAGAAGGTGTCTTCTATGTGTTCGGCAAAGGAATCTGTGGCATCCAAAACCGCTGCGATCCCGCCTTGAGCATGATCTGTATTGCAATCGTAAAGATCGCTTTTGCTGATCACAGCTACTTTGCCCCGGCGTGAAACCTGCAAGGCGAAGATCAGGCCGGCTATGCCGCTGCCCAATACCAGATAGTCATATTCATGAGTCATGATGATTTCCTTGGTTTGTATGGATTCTTCCCATCACGATGGCGTCTTCGGGGGGATCGTGGTAGTAGCCTTTGCGTATGCCCAGAGTCATAAAGCCATGCTTTTCATAGAGCCTGATGGCCTGAATATTGCTGCGCCGCACATCCAGAAAGAAGCGGGTGCAGCCGCTCTCGGAGAGTTCGCACAGGCTTTGCCCCAGCAGATATTCGCCATGCCCCTGTCTGCGTTTGTCCGGGTCTATGGCAAAGTTCAAGATCACCGCTTCATCCAGGATCACGTGGTAGAGGATATATCCGCTGAGCACATCATCCACGTCCAGGACCATGGCATATTGCAGCACTTCATCGCTGAAGGCCGCACAAGGCCAGGGATCCTGAAAAGAGCGGTTTTCGATCTCAAAAACCGCTGGCAGATCATCCGGAGTGAGCCGGTGCATGAGGCGTTGCATCTATTTACATCTTTTCCGGTGCAGAGATTCCCATCAGGTCAAAGACGATCACCATCGTGGTTTTTACCATATCCAGCAGCATGAGCCTAGCGCGTGAAAGGTCTTTGCTTTTGATGCTCACGATCTGGTAGCGGGCGTAGTATTTATGCACCATGGCCGAGAGCTCTTCCAGATATGTAGTGAGGCGGTGAGGCTCTCTGTGCACTGCGATCAAGGTAAGCAGTTCAGGTAAATCCGAGAGCTTTTGGATGAGTGCGCGCTCTTCGGTTTTATTGAGTTTTGCGATGAATTCTTTCTTGAAGTGCTTGGGCCAGACCTTGTCTTTTTTGGCCTTTCTGATGATGCTGCAGATTCTGGCATGGGCGTATTGGCAATAGTACACCGGGTTTTCGCTACTCTGTTCCATAGCCAGCTCCAGATCAAAATTCAGATGGGCGTTGGCTTTCCGTGCGATGAAGAAATAGCGGGAGGCATCTTTGCCTACCACGCTGATCAGATCATCCATAGTCACGATCTTGCCGGCGCGTTTGCTCATTTTGACCCGCTCGCCGCTCTCATAAAGGTTCACCTGCTGCAGGTAGATGATCTCCAGCATGTCCTCATCATAACCCAAAGCCTTGAAAGCCGCCTTGATGCGGGGTACATAGCCATGATGATCAGGACCGAAGATATCGATCAGAGTGGTAAATCCTCTTTGGATTTTGGTGAGGTGATAGGCCAGATCCGGCACAAAATAGGTGATGGAACCGTCTGATTTCATCAGTACACGGTCTTTGTCGTCACCGAATTTTGTAGAGGCAAACCACACTGCGTCATCTTTTTCAAAGGTGCAATCCGCTTCGGTAAGATAGGAGAGCACTTCTTCCACCACGCCTTCTGCGCGCAGGGTCTTTTCGGAAACCCAGCCGTCGAAGACCACGTCAAAGAGCTCCAGAGAGTTCCTTTGCATTTCCAGAATCTCTGCCAGGGCGAATTCCTTCAGATGTTCCATGCGGTCTTTTTCGGTCATCATAAATACGCGCACGCCTTCGGTGGCATTGAGCTTTTGAGCCAGATGCTTCACATATTCACCGTGATAGGCTTCGTAGGGGAAGTCCCCGATCTTTTCGCCATGCAGCTCGCGCAATCTGAGCTCCAGCGATTCGGCCAGGATATCCACCTGATTGCCGGCGTCGTTGATGTAAAACTCCCGGGAAGGGGCATAGCCTGCTCTGTTCATCACCCGGTAAAGGGTGTCGCCAAAAGCTGCTGCTCTGGCATTCACGATGTTCAAAGGGCCGGTGGGATTGGCCGAAATGAATTCGATCAGAATCTTTTCGCCCTTGCCAAAGTCTGAAATGCCATAGTCCGCTCCGGCTTTGTAGATCTCCCAAAACATCTTCTGGAAAAAGGCAGTGGACATCACGAAATTGATAAAGCCGGGGCCGGCAAGCTCTACCTTCTTATAATCCTTATTCTTCTTCAAAGCCTTGATGAGGTCTTCTGCCAGGCTCTTGGGAGCTTTTTTGTTCTCTTTGGCCAGGATCAGGGCGCAATTCGTGGAATAGTCGCCATGCTCTACTATGTTTGGGATTTCCACGCTGAATTCCTTTTCATGCGAAATCCCTAAATTATCAAGGCTCTCAATCAGGTGAGCGTGTATAATCTCTTTGATCATTCAATTTCCTCATTAGGATCACGGTTTTTCACTTTTTCAAAAAGCTCATCTATCTTGTAGTGATCCCGCGTTTCAGGCAGGAATATGTGCACCACGATATCGCCGATATCGATCAAAATCCACTGTCCGGAATCCATACCAGCTTTGCTGAGTACTCTGAGATGATGCTCTTTGGCCATATCGACCAGATGGCTGGCGATAGCCTTGTTGTGCATGTCGGCGCTGCCTTCGCAAACTATGATTACATCTGTGTAATCTGTTTTGCCCTGCACCTCATAAACGCGCACGTTTTCGGCTTTTTTCTCGGAAAGCCACTCCAGGATAGCTTCAAGCTTGATATCGTCCTGCAATATATCCTCCAGGTTATTTCGTAAACTGTTCGTAGTCACGTCCGACGATGATATCAAAATCCGCGCTGTGATATTCATTCAGCGCGCTCGTCCAACGTTCTATACCGGTCATTTTTTGTAGTCTTTCCAGATCATGTTTATCCCCTTTGCGCATCACGATAATGGACTTATCGTAGATGGGCTTCGGGGTATTTCCCATGCTGATCACGTCTATGTTTTTGTCTTTTAGGGCAGTTGCAAAATCCATGGCCAATTGATCGTAGCCACATCCGTTTAAGATCACGACCTTGATGGCCGGCAATTGGTCTTCACCATAGCTTGTGTTTTCCACTTTGTCTTCAGCTTTGCGGAAAACTGTAAAATACAGGATCAGAGCAAGCGCAAGCGCTATTATGATGATGATCAACCATGCTTTTGAAGACCACTTTTTAGCAAGTGGCTTTGTTGTCAAATCCAACTGTTCATTCAGCACTGGAAATCTGCCTCAAAATCTCTTGTTTTAGTCTCTTATAGCTGGTCTCAAAGGCTTCCGGGATTACTCTTTCTCCGCCCACCACACTCATAAAATTGCTATCGCCATTCCAGCGAGGCACCATGTGGATATGCAGATGTTCGGCAATTCCGGCTCCGGCGGCAGCGCCCAGATTGAGCCCGATATTGATGCCTTCGCAGTGATAAGCCTGGTGATAACTGCGTTCACAGATGCGGATCAAGTCACAGGCTTCCTGCCAGGTTTCGGGCGGTAGATCATTGATTCTGCTCTCGTGAGCATAGGGTACGATCATCAGATGGCCGTTGTTGTAAGGGTAGCGATTTAGCATGATGTAACAGGCTTTTCCTCTATACATGATGAGATTGTCCTCATCATGTTCGTGATCGCGTGCACGGCACATCACGCAATCGTCTGGCTTTTCACCCATTATGTAGTCTATACGCCAGGGTGAATACAGGTATTTTTTACTCATGAGCTATTTCTTTGATTATCTTGGAGCCAAACTCCAGGATTTCATAGTCTTTGACCAGGCTATTGACCACGACATTGTGTCCCCGGAGGATGCTGTTCTTTGAAATCACCGCATTTTCGAGATAGCAATTCGGACCCAGCACTACGTCGCTACCCAGGGTGGTATTCCCCTTCAGCACACAGCCCTGGCCGATTTCCACCTCAGCGGCGATCTCCACATCATCAGCGATGTAGATCGTGGCGGGGTTGTGCATCATGACTCCATTGTTGAGCCATTTTTTGCGAATCTCATCCACATAGATGTTTTCCAATTCGGCGAGCTGCTCCTGAGAGTTTACCCCGGATACTTCCATCAGGTTTTCCAGGATCACGTTTTCCACTTTCTCACCCTCATTATAGAGGATGGACAGGGTGTCCGTAAGATAGTATTCTTTTTGCTCGTTGTGATTGGTCGTCTTTTCCAAGGCCCCAAATAGCTTATCGGCTTGATAGCAGTAGATGCCGGTATTCCATTCCTGAATTTTGCGTTGCTCGGGGCTGGCATCTTTATATTCCACGATGCTTTTGATCTGGCCTTTTTCATCCCGCAACATGCGGCCATATCTGCCGGCGTCTTCGAGGGTAGCGGTAAGGACGGTAACTGCTGCGCCGGAGCTTTGATGCCTGGCATAGAGCTTCTGCACCGTTTCGCTGGTGAGCAGAGGCACATCTCCACAGAGGATCAGGATGTCGCCTTTAAAGTCTTTCAGAGCCGGGGCTGCCATTTGCACGGCGTGTCCGGTTCCCAGTTGTTCAGTTTGTTCTACAAAGGTCAGTCTTTCATTATATCTCAGAGCGCCAGTCACGGTCTCTTTTTTCCAGCCCACCACCACGGCTATTTTGGTGCAATCGAGCTTTAGGGCGGTATCTACCACCCGTTGGACCATGGCCTTATCCGCAATCGGGAATGTTACTTTGGCACGGTGTGATTTCATGCGGGTGCCTTTTCCCGCGGCCAGCACTATTGCTGCAAGTGGCTTCATATATTTCCTCCAGCGAGCTTTTGTTTTAGCTCAGCTATTGTTTTATTTAGTTTAGGATGCACCGCATCTGGCGCGATTTCGCAGAGGAGCTCCAGTGTGAAGGCTCTATTGTGCATATCGTAATGCGGCACAGTCAGGCTTTCTGTCTCCAGAATCATGTCTTGGATCAAAAGTATATCTATATCTATGAGGCGCGGTCCCCATTTTTGCCCGCGCTGGCGTCCCATCTCTGTTTCGATCTTCAGCAGGCTGTCCATCATGGTTTGAGGGTCCAACGTGCTTTCGAGCTTTAGTACCTGGTTGTAAAAATCATCCTGATCGAGTTTGCCATAGGGCTTGGTGCGCTTCAGGCTGGATTGCTCCAGCACTTCTGTCTCTGGCAGCGCGGCAATATGCTGCAAGGCAAGCCTTAGCTGCCCGGCGGGATCGTCCATGTTTGATCCCAAAAGCAGGTAATAGATCAGTGCCGGCGCCTGCATATCTCTACTTCCACCCCTTTCAGGCTGCCCTGTATGGGCACGGAGGGCTTTTGGATACAGATCTTGAGCTTTGTAAGCAGGGCAAAATCCCGAAGCAATTGATCTGCAATGGTATTGGCACAGCTTTCCAGCAATTGAAATTGCTTGCTTTCCATGATCTCACGGATCACGGCATAAACTTTCGTATAATCTATGGTGTCTTCCAGATTGCGGATTGCGCTGTCCAGTGCATCATCTGTATAAAGAGTGGCGGATACCACAAAGCGCTGTCCCAAACTGCGTTCTTCCACATGAACTCCGTGAAAGCCATAAAACACCATCTCAATCAAACTTATCTTCACAATTTCCTCACAATTTCGATCTGGAATCTCTGATTCCATTTCTTATCAAAGCATCTGATAATGAAAAAGCTAAGCCCCATTGCCAAAAAAGCAAGGAATATGCTGGGTAATTCCGCCAGAAACCGGTTTGCCAGCAGGAAGCCCAGCATCAGAAAGAGCACAGGCAGACCAAAGACCAATAGGCTGGCCAGCACCCTGCCTTCTGCACAGACGTTCAGCTCCACTTCATCCCCCACCTTCAGGGAGAGCTGGGTGGGGATATGAAACACGGCTGGAGTGTTCTTGGAAAAGCAGATACCATGCAGGCTACAGCTATTGCAGCCTCCACCGCGCACGATTTCCACGCTCGCAATGCCACCCACCATAGCGGTCACCAGGCCCTTATCCTGTATTTCCTGGATATCTTCGTCTGTAGAGCAGGACGCCGTTCCTGCGGGAGAATCTGCGGAAGTATCCTCTTGAATTATTCGTTTTTCTTCGGTTATCATCATTAGCCCTAAATCTTATCAAGGATACTGGTTGTGGACAATCCTTCCACAAAGTTCAGACACTGCACCATACCGCCATTTTTCAAGACGAGGTCAGCGCCCACGATTTCGCTGGCTTGCCAGTCTCCACCTTTCACCAGAATGTTCGGCTGTACCTGCTTGATCAGTTCATAAGGCGTATCTTCATCAAAAATAACCACATAATCCACAAAGCTGAAGGCCGCCAAGACCAGCGCCCGGTTCTGTTCTGTATTTATAGGGCGATCATCCCCTTTGAGGCGCTTTACCGAGGCATCGCTGTTGAGGCCCACGATCAGGATGTCCCCCAAAGCTTTGGCCTGGGAGAGATAGGTCACGTGTCCGGCATGGACGATGTCAAAACAGCCATTGGTGAAAACGATCTGCCGGGAGGAGGAACGCAATTCTTTGATAACATCCGCTATCTTATAGATGTGGATGATCTTATCTATGAGTTTCATAGCTTTTCAGTATCTCCTGACTGCTGGCAGTGGCAGTGCCCAGTTTTCCACAAACCACGGCAGCAGCATGGTTTGCAAAGGCTGCCGCTTGTTTGATCTTAGCACCGGTGCTGTAAGCCAGAGCGAGTGCACTGATCACCGTATCTCCGGCTCCGGAGACGTCATAAACCTCACGGGCAAAGGTGGGTAGATGCTGCGTGGGGGAGCCCTCGCTAAAGATGTACATGCCCTTGGCCCCATGAGTCACTACCAAATATTTACATTTTAAGAGCTCCAGGCTCTTGGCCGCTCCGGCAAAAAAGTCTTCTTCGCTTTCGAATTTGACGCCCAGATTGTTTTGCAATTCCAGATAGTTGGGCTTGAAGATATCGACTTCCTGGTAAGCGAAGAAGTTCTTTTGTTTGGGATCCACGGCCACGGGCACATTGTGCTCTTTGCAAAGTTTCAAAGTTTCGCTGATCAGTCTTTCGCTCAGCAGCCCTTTATTATAGTCCTCAATGATCATGAGATCAGCAGTTTTAATCTGCGCTGTGATTTTGCTTAAAACTTCATCTTCAGTGTCCTGGGAAATCCAGGAGCTATCTTCGATATCGATTCTCACAACCTGCTGGTTTACTGCCAGAATGCGGGTTTTGATCGTGGTCTTACGTCCCTTTTCTGAGATCATACCATCGACATCCAATTTGTGCTGTTTAAAGAGTTTGCGCAAGATCTTGGCATTGGGTCCACTTCCCACTACACCGATGGGATAGGGCACGGCACCCAAAGCAGCGAGGTTCAACGCCACATTGGAGGCGCCACCCAAACGGTATTCTTCTTTTTCGATCGCGATGATGGGCACCGGCGCTTCGGGGGATATGCGATCCACCTTGCCCCATTGATAGCTGTCTAGCATCATATCGCCCAGGACGATGACCTTTTTTCTCCAGACCTTTTTGATCAGTTCTTTCATGTTTAGTCTCCCGCCACGCCCAAGGGATAATCTCCATTGAAGCAGGCATAACAGTAATCTTCCGGCTTTTGCACGCAGGTGCGCAAGTCGTTTATCTCCAGAAATTTCAGGCTATCCACTCCGGTACGTTCACGAATCTGTTCCAGATCGAATCTATTGGCGATCAATTCCTCTTTGGAGGGAGTATCGATGCCGTAATAGCAACTGTATTTCACCTGGGGGCTGCCGATGCGCAGATGCACCTCTTTCACCCCGGCTCGTTTGATCAATTCCACTATCTTGCGAATGGTGGTTCCGCGCACGATGCTGTCATCGATCAACACCACACTCTTGTCTTTGAAGAAGTTCGGCAAGAGGTTAAATTTCTGACGCACGCTTTCATCGCGGATGGTTTGCTCCGGTTTGATGAAGGTGCGGCCGATGTAGTGATTGCGGATGAGTCCCAGAGACAGCGGGATTTTGGCTTCATTGCTATAGCCCAAACCGATGAAATTTGCAGAGTCCGGCACCGGCACCACATAGTCTGCCTTCAGGCCAGGATCTGCCTTGGCCAGAGCAGCGCCCAAAGCCTCCCGCACCCGGAATACATCTTCACCAAAGTGATAGCTATCCGGCCGGGAGAAATAGATTTGTTCAAATATACAATGCCGTGGATTGGGTACGCTGCGATACAGCGCGGGATCGTTTTCGATCACCCGGATGCCTTCATCGCTTACTTTGATGATGCCAGCCGAAGGGATTTCCTGCCGGTCGATGGCGCCCAGAGTATCCAAAGCGCAACTTTCGGAGGCCACCACCACAGTGCCATCCTGCATTTTTCCCCAAACCATGGGGCGGATGCTGTGCGGATCCCGGAACATATATAGCGCGTCCCTGGTGCAGAGCACCGTGGAATACGCACCTTTGATATCCCGCATCATGTGGCGGATGGCTTCGATGATGCCATCTCCCTGGCGCATCACCTGATAGGCGATGTATTTTACCAGGAGTTCACCATCGTTATCGCTTTTGAAATAAACGTTGTTTTCTTCCAAAAAGCGGCGCATCGCATGATAATTCACGATGTCACCATTGGAGGCCAGAGCGTATGTAGGCCCTGCCAGAGTTTCCACCAAATGCGGCTGGGTATTGAACTCTGTGGCCGAGCCTTTGGTGGGATAGCGTACATGCCCGATTGCGATGCTCCCGGGAAGCTGGTCGAGCTCAGCTTCTGTAAAAACTTCTTTGATGAGGCCCATCTTTTTACGCAGACGGATCACCTTGCCATCAGAAACCGCCATCCCACAGCTTTCCTGCCCTCTATGCTGGATCGCAAATAGCCCCAAAGAAGTCAGTCTGGCCGCACTGGGATTGCCGAACACACCAAGTATTCCACACATCAGGATTTTCCTTTTTTTGTAAAATTAATCTTATTTTCCTGGCCTTGCCTCAGGCGCTGGATGTTTTGTCGATGTTTTATGATGATCATGAGGACCACAATGACGGCCAAAACCAGCAAAGCCCAATTGATTTCGTGCTTTGCTATCTGAAAGACTACAATGCTGAGGCCGAAGACACAGGCTCCTACTATCGAGCCCAGGGAGACATAGCGGGTTTTCGCCACCACCAGCACGAAGCTGATGATCGCAAAGAGCAGGCTGAGAGGTGCCAGCGCCAGAAATACTCCTCCGGCTGTCGCTACTCCCTTGCCCCCTTTGAATTTCAACCAAATGGGGAAGACGTGTCCCAGAATGGCCAAAAGGCCGCAAATGGGGATCAAAGCATGCGCCGCTGGGAAGAACTGCCTTGCCCAAAGCACTGCGAACATTCCCTTTAGCATATCCAGCACCATCACGGTGACGCCCACTGTGGTGCCAAAGGTCCTCAGGGCATTGGTGGCGCCGATATTGCCGCTGCCTTCCTTGCGTATGTCTTTCTTGTAAAAGAGTCT
>JAJBAW010000063.1 GCA_020532545.1 Candidatus Cloacimonadota bacterium
CATGCCCTATGTGGGCGAAGCTTTGATCCTGGAGCGCGATCGCCAGATTCATGCTATGATCTATCCGGATTTGGATGCCTTGGATGCAGACCATATTCAGTTGAGTCAATTGCCTAAAATCATGGAGGAAAACCGGGTGGAACTCAATAAGGTTCTGGCGGATTTCTCGCGCATCATCAAGGTTCAGATCGTGAACGAACCTTTTCAGAAAACACCCACTCAGAAGATTAAAAGGTATCTTTATAGCTAATGACGCAAGAAATATTGGACACATCGCACAAAGACTTGGGAACAAGATACTTTGCCGTAGTTGCTGGCAGCTTGGAAAGGCATGCCAAAGCAGAGCTGGAAAGCTTTGGTTCAGTGGTGCACACAGAGATTCCCCGCGGGATGATCTTTTCGGCTACGCCTGAGCAGCTTTATCGCATACTTTATGGTGCAAGACTTACGCAGAGAGTGCTGGTGGCGCTGCTCAATTTCGACTGTCACAGCCATAAATACCTGCATCAACAGGCCACGAAAAACATCGATTGGCCGGCACTTTTCTCTGTGGATATGAGCTTTGGCATCATCTGCAACGTGAGCAATAGCTTCACGCGGCATTCTCTGTATAGCAGCCAGGTCCTCAAAGACGCCATCTGCGACAGCTTCAGGGAGCGCTTTGAGGCCCGGCCTAGTTTTACCACTCAGAATCCCGATATCCTCTTCAACCTGCATATCCATGAGAACAAGGCAACGATCGCCCTGGACATCCTGGGGCTGAGCATGCACAAACGTGGATACCGCAGACAGAGCGTTCAGGCGCCTTTGCAAGAGACCCTGGCGGCTGCGATGGTGAAGCTTTCGGGATGGGATGGGCAGACCCCGCTGTGGGATCCCATGTGTGGCAGCGGAACCATTTTGGCAGAAGCGGCTATGCACTATTGCCGGATTCCTGCGGGATACATGCGCGACAATCACCGGGTGAAATACCTGCCGGATTTTGATGAAGCGCTGTGGAAGAGGATCGTGTCTGAAGAAAATGCGCAGATCAGAGCCTTGCCCAAAGGCCTCATCAGAGGTTCGGATATCGATCCTAATGCCATACAGGCCGCTAAAGACAATCTTCAGCTTTTACCACGTGTTCAGGGTATCGAGCTGTCCCGCCTGCGTTTTGAAGATGCCCAACCGGGATTTTCCGGAACCATCATCACGAATGCACCCTATGGCCTGAGGCTGGAATCCACTGGGGATATCACCAAGCTCTACAATGATCTGGGGGACTTTCTCAAGCAAAAATGCAAGGGTAGCACGGCCTATGTGCTGTGTGGGGACAAAGAGATGGTCGGGGCACTCCGGCTCAGAGCGCATTGGAGCAAGCTCCTGAAAAATGCTGATCTGGAAACACGTCTGGCCAAGATCGTAATCCGCTGAATGACAGGATCATCACCATGCTTTGGATAGAGCTGTATGAGCTCTAAACTGCTGCTGCTTCTCACCGCTGCCCTCTGGGGCTTTGCTTTCGTGGCGCAGCGGCAGGGCATGGAGCATCTGGATCCCTTTACCTTCAACGCCATCCGCTTTGCCTTGGGCGCACTCTTTGTGCGTTTTGTCTTGTTCAAAAGTTTTGCGAAGAAGACTCCGATGCTCTGGCTTCCGGGTTTGGTGCTTTTTGCCGCCGCCAGTTTACAACAGATTGGCATCATCTACACCTCAGCCGGATCGGCCGGATTCATCACTGGGCTTTACGTGCTTTTTGTGCCCATCCTGGGCTTCTTCCTGGGGCAAAAAAGTGGGCTCAGGCTCATCATCTCGGTGGTTTTGGCGGTGTTTGGCTTGTATCTCCTCAGCAGCTTTGCCAGTGCAGAGGTAACTTTTGGCAATCTTTTGGTGCTGATCTCTGCTGTCTTCTGGGCCATGCATGTGCAGATCGTACACCGCTATAGCAGGCTGGTGCCCACGGCAGTGCTGGCCTTCGATCAGTTTGCCGTTTGCGCTTTGTTGTCCACGGCTTTTGCCTTGGGCGTCAGGATCTTTATGCATCCTCAGGCCAGTTTCTCAGCGAGCTATTTTATCGACATCGGCAAGACGCTCTGGCCGCTGCTCTATGGTGGGATCATGAGTGCAGGTGTGGCCTACACTCTGCAGATCAAGGCTCAAAAGAAAGTGGAGCCCGGACCTGCTGCTGTGATTATGAGTCTGGAAGGGGTGTTTGCCATGCTGGGCGGCTACCTTTTGCTGAAGGAATCCCTTAGTTTGCGTAGTATAGTGGGAGCTTCGATCTTACTGCTAGCCATGCTCTTGGTGAGTATCCCCAAAAAATATGTTGACAAAAAAAGCCCCATAGATTTGACTGCCTGAATAACTTTAGAAAACACTGATTAAGGACATATAAATGCTATTGTATACTATTGCACTGATTATTCATGCGATTATCTGCATCGTGCTGGTGCTGGTGATCCTGGCCCAAACCTCCAAGGGAGGCTTGGATGCGAATCTTGGCGGAGCCGCTATGAACGTTTTTGGCGGTAGCGGAGCCTCTGCGCTTCTTAAGAAATGGACTCAGATTTTGGCTGTGCTCTTTGCCGCATCATGTATCATGATGGCCTTTTTGGTCAAAAATGCGCGCCCCGGAGCCAATCTCACTGATGTCCAGCAGCGTCAGAGCCAGATTGATGATACCCAGGCTCCAGCCGAGCCTGCTGCACCGGTCCAGATCCCTGTAGAGCCTGTTCAGGGCGAATAAATGAAATTTTACGCAGAAGTGGTGGAATTGGCAGACACGCAAGACTAAGGATCTTGTGCCCGTAATGGGTGTGCGGGTTCAAGTCCCGCTTTCTGCACCAAGTCTGAGGGTGTCTCGCAACTTAAGTTTGTGAGACACCCTCATTATTTATGGCGCAAATTCTGTGTGCCAGGCCCAGCAGCCTGGAGCGGGGACTACTTCCCTCATAGGCTAATCATCCTCTCCAGGGCAACATATAGTCTTTGACTTCTTCGTTATAATAGCGATCCGTCATGGTGGCGATAAAGTCGCGCACTTGCTCGGCCGGGCCAAAACGCTGCAGATACTCTGCATTCTTGTGGTTCAGGAAATGCTTGTAGATCTTTGAATCCATATTCTTCGCCCTTATGTCATCAAGATACTTCTCAAACATAATGCGCATGGTGCGGTGGATCACAGCGTTGGATTGTTTCACATTCTCGTCGGTATAGATGCGTTTGTAGTTAAACTTCTTCAGCGCCAGGAGCTGATCGGAGGTTTCCTGATCAAAGGCTATGAAATCCTGATCCAGGCTGTTGGCAATTACGCTTCTGACCAGGGTGTCGATGATCTGGCTGTTCTTGTTGCCCAGATAGGCGACCTGCTCTTGGGGCAATTCTTCACGCTTCAAGATGTTATAGCGGATGGCGTCTTCGATATCCTGACCGATATAGGCGATGGTATCTGCGATGCGAACCACGCAACCTTCCAGGGTAGCCGGCATCCAGGATACGTTTTCACCCGCTTTTTTGGCGGAGATATAAGCTTGGATATCCTCTTCAGATTTGTCTTCTTTGGGCTTGAGCTGAGTGTTGTGCACTTCACCATCGTGGGAGATGATGCCATCCCGCACCTGGAAAGTGAGGTTCAGCCCTTCACCTCTGCTGGAAATGTGGTCCACGATATGCAGGGATTCGATATTGTGATGAAAGTGCCCGATCCCGGCCAGACGGCAGCTTTCGCTGAGGGCTTTTTCGCCATCATGACCAAAGGGACAGTGTCCCAGATCGTGACCCAAGGCGATGGCTTCTATCATCTCGGTATTCAGGCCCAGATATTTGCCGATGGTTCGGGAAATCTGGGATACATAAGCGATGTGCAGATTGCGGTTCGTCATCTCTTCATCGATGAGATTGGTAAAGGAAAAAACCTGCGTCTTGCCATGATAGCGCCGGTAGGCACCGCTGTACAGGATGCGATCCCGATCCACGGCAAAACGTGATCTCATCATATCCTGCTCTTCGTCCTTCATGCGCCAGGCTTTTTGATCGTGAAAGGCTTTCGGCCCCAGTAGAACATCGTGCCGGGCTTTGATTTCGGTAAATATAGCGTCTAGTTTATTCTTCATGGTATCTCCAATTATTAATAGTGTCCTTATCAGATAAATTACAGGTATCCTGCTTTTAGGCAAGGAAAATCAGGTTTTGTGTAGAAAAGCTTGCAAACGGATCGATTCTTGCTTATCATATATATTGTAATGAAACGTACTTTAATGTATAAGGAAGGAAGAGATGAAAAAATTAATCTTAGGTCTGTTGCTACTTGCAACAATCGGTATTATGGTAGCCGTCCCCAGAGAGATGGTAATTGTGGAAATAGGCACAGGCACTTGGTGTCCGTACTGCCCCGGCGCATCGATGGGCGCGCATGATTTGCTCACGAACGGTAAACCCGTGGCTGTGGTCAAATATCATAATGGAGATCCCTATGTGAATACATACTCCACTGCCCGGAACAACTACTACGGAATCACAAGTTTTCCCACAGCAAAGTTTGATGGAATATTGGAATCGGTAGGTGGCAGCAATACCCAATCTTTGTATAATACCTATCTGCCCAAGGTCAATCAACGCCTTGCGGTCCCTTCGCATTATACCATTTCAGCCGCAGAAGGTGAAATCAACAACGGAATCATGACTGTTCCTGTAACTATCACAAAAGTAGAAAACGATAGCAATACAAACGTGGTCTTACATTCTTCTATCACCGAGTCGAACATTGCCCAAAACTGGCAGGGACAAACCCGCCTGGACAACGTAAACCGTCTGATGTCTCCCAACCAAAACGGCACCCCGGTAACCCTGGCTACCGGAGCATCCACCACGATAAACCTTACTTTTACTCTCAGTGCTGGGTGGCAAATGCCCAGTCTCGAGCTGGTGCTTTGGCTGCAGAATACCAGCAGTAAAGAGATCCTCCAAGGAAAGAAATATAGCGTACCTGGCATCACCGGTGCCTTCCCGGCTTCAGCAGAAACCATGAATTTCCCTGAGACCTATGTGGGTGGAGTCATGACCAAGTCAATTTCCTTCTTCAATTTCGTCGATACTCCGGTGAATGCCACTGTGACTAGCGATAATATGAACTTTATCCCTGAGATCACGACTATCTCCATTCCGCCACTTCAAAGCGCAGTGGTAGATGTGCATTTCATCCCCAGCGCTGCTGGTGATCTTACTGGAAACCTGATCGTAACCGGAAATTTTGTGGGACATGATCAATTGGTTATTCCCATGACCGGACATGCTTTTATCAATATCGCTCCTATCGCTGAAGATGTGAGGCTATATGGCGCACCAGTCTATATGCAGTCTCTGGCCGGAGTCTATCTCTTCTCGGATGCCGATGACGATGAAGAAGGCCAAACCATCTATAAATGGTTCCGCATCATAAACGGCAATTCTGTGGAGATCCCCGGCGCGAACCAAATCTCCTACATCATTCAGGAAGCAGATATTGATGCTGCTCTTGCCTTTGGCGTGATTCCTGTGGATAGCTATGGTATGCCCGGTGAATTGGTGATGAGTGCGCCTTCAGCCACCGTGATCGATCTCCCCGCTCCGCAGAATTTCACTGGAGCACTCTTGCCTCCCGATACGGTCCAACTTAGCTGGGAACGTCCCATGTATTTTGATGGTCGTGGTTTTGTAGGTTATCGCCTATTTCGCAATGGCCTTCTGATCTCTACCATCACCAATACCGGTGTACTCAGCTTTAACGACACCTATCTGGCAGATGGATCATATGAATACTGGGTTTGCTCTCTTTTTAACAACCCCATGATGCTCTCAGCTCCTTCTCCTTCAGTCTTCATTACTGTGGATAGCACTTCCAATGAAGATCAGGTGAATGCCGCTACCTTCAGCATGACTGCCATGCCCAATCCTTTCCAGGGTAGCACCAGTCTGCAGATGAAATCCCTGCCAAACTCTGAAATCAAGCTCTCTGTTTACAATATGAGAGGCCAGATGGTAAGAGCGTGGACAGTGAATAGCGACATCAGCGGTCAGGCTATCTTGACCTGGGATGCCAAGGATGCCAAAGGAAACCGTGCTGACAGCGGAATCTATCTCTATAAGATGGAAAGCGGCGGCAAGAGCATTACCGGTAAACTGATAAAACTGGCTAACTAAAATATCGTAACTAAATTGACAGGCTCTGATGCCGCGGCGTTGGAGTCTGTCTTCTTTTTCTTATTTGAAAGATCCCGACATAGGCTTGGATAGTTCTTTTTTGTGGACAATATATGCTATCTGAGGAAAATGTCACTTTAATGCCAAGACACAATTAAAACAGGAGCACATAAAGGATTTTATTATGAAAAGCGATGCGGATAATCCGCTTTCTAAGATACGAAATATCGGCATCATGGCACACATTGATGCTGGGAAGACTACTACCACTGAACGCATACTATTTTACACCGGCTTCTTGCACAGAATGGGCGAGGTCCATGACGGCAATGCTTTTACAGACTGGATGGAATTGGAACGCGAACGTGGAATTACTATAACCTCTGCCACGGTAAATTGCCCCTGGCGTAATTACCACATCAACATAATAGACACTCCCGGACACGTTGATTTCACCGCAGAGGTGGAACGTTCACTACGTGTGCTGGATGGAGCCGTGGGCGTATTTTGCGCTGTATCCGGAGTAGAACCCCAATCCGAGACGGTATGGCGTCAGGCCGATCGTTACAAGGTTCCTCGTCTGGCCTATGTGAACAAAATGGATCGCACCGGTGCAGATTATGACCGGGCCATACAAATGATCCATGAACGCCTCACCACCAAGGCTTGCCCGATCAATATTCCCATTGGCAGGGAAGACAATTTTGAGGGCGTGATCGACCTCATTACCATGCAAGCCTGGTACTTTGATCCCCTTACCCAAGGCTGCGACACCCGGCATATCAATATTCCTGAAGAGCTTAGGGCCGAAGCTCAGGTCGCCCGCGAGCATCTTTTGGAAACCATCTCAGAATACGATGACAAGCTGATGATGCTCTTCCTGGAAGGCAAGGAAATCCCCACAGAGCTGATCTGCCAAAGCATCCGCAAAGGCACTCTGTGGCACGGATTTGTTCCCGTTCTTTGTGGCTCTTCCTTGAAGAATAAGGGTCTGCAATTGCTCTTGGATGCGATTGTCGATTTTCTGCCTTCTCCGCTGGATTTGGGCCCCACCCATGCTTTTGTTCCCCAGACCGATGAAGCGGTTCAGCTTCCTCCAGATCCTGCTGCCCCTCTGGTCGCGCTCGCCTTTAAGGTGCAGACCGATAAGTATCTGGGACGCTTGATCTACATCAGAGTTTACTCCGGAACCTTGAAAAAAGGTGCCAGCTTCGTAAACATGACCAATGGTAAACGCGAAAGAGTAATGCGAATCCTGCAAATGATGTCCAATCGCAAGCACGACAAAGAAGACCTTCATGCTGGCGATATCGGAGCCATCGTGGGTCCGAAATTCCTCTTTACCGGTGATACCATCACAGACGGCCATATCGATGTTATGCTGAATAAGATGAATTTCCCCGATTCGGTGATTTCGATAGCCATCGAGCCCAAGACCAAGACAGACCAGGAAAATCTGGGCAATGCTCTGGCTCGCTTGCAAGAAGAAGATCCCACCTTCAGAGTTCACATAGATAAGGATAGCGGCCAGACCTTGATCTCCGGAATGGGGGAGCTGCATCTGGACATCATCGTGGACCGCATCAAACGCGAATTTGGTGTGCGCGCCAATGTGGGTAACCCCCAAGTTTCCTACAAGGAATGCATCACAGCACCGGTAGAAGTTACCGAGATCTTCCAGCGCGAGCTGGGCGGCAAAGGAAACTATGCCAAAGTCACTTTCCGGCTCAGTCCCATTCCGTTCGATGAACTGACCAAAGAAGTTAAGAACACCTTCAAGAGCTCCATTGGTCCGGACAAGATACCTGCGGAATATTGGAAAGCCATCGAAGAAGCTGCTTTGGGCGCCCTGGCAGATGGACCGCTGATTAGTTCAAATGTAGAGCGTGTGGCCATCGAACTGATCGATGGAGATCATAATCCTGTGGATTCCAATGAACTGGCCTTCAAAATTGCCACTTCCATGGCGATAGGCAAGGGCTTACGCATTGCCAAGCCGGTGATCATGGAGCCCATCATGTTCCTCACAGTGCAGTCTCCGGACGATTTTGTGGGAGACATCATCTCCGATATCAATGCCAAACGCGGCAAGATTGTGGAGATGCGCAGGCATAGCGAATACCTGCAGGAAGTATTGGCGGATGCGCCTCTTTCCGAACTTTTTGGCTATTCCACACGCATCCGGTCTCTGTCTCAAGGCCGGGCAGTTTACACTTTGGAATTCAAACAATTTGAGATAGCACCTGTTCAGGTTCAGAACGAAGTACTACGGAGAATTCGTGGTTTCGCAGATTAAACTTGACAAACAAAATAAAAAACTTTAACTTGTCTTTAGAATGAAAAATGCAAAAGGAGATGTCATGAATATTGATTTAAGTTTCAGTGAAAAAATTGCATCAATGAAGATTGATGGTATTTTGAACAGTGAAAATGCCCATATGTTACAAAGCAAATTGACAGAAGTAATGCAAAGTGATGCCACACTTTTGGAGCTGGATCTCTTTGATTGCCGCAATATCTCTTCAACCGGGATAGGCAAGATTCTTTTATTTTACAAAGATTTCATATCCAAAGGTGGCGACATCGAAGTCGTGCGGAGCTCAAACAGCGTCTATGAGCTGTTCACTATGCTCAAGCTGAACCAACTCTTTACGGTCAATTTAGGATGACATGCCAGATAGACAAAAGATCCTGGTTGTAGATGATAGTATAGCTATTGTCAATTCTCTGCAGGCCATTTTGGGCGTTAGCGGCTATCAGGTGGAGACCGCTTATAATGGCAGTGACGCCCTTAGAAAGATTCACCAAAACAACTATGATTTGGTAATCTGCGATATAGAAATGCCTGGCCTTTCCGGGCTTGAATTCCTCGGCCGGGTGCGAGAAGATTTTGACGATAATCTGGACGTAATCTTGATGACTGGATATCTGGAGCATGATTATTTTATCGAAGCCATCCGTCTGGGTGCCAGCGATTTTATCCGCAAACCTATTGACACCAAACAACTGATCAATTCCATTCGCGAGCTTCTCTTCCGCAAGCGCGGTCGCAATGATGTTTCTGATTTTTATTGCCATTTGGACAAAGCCAAATTCAGCTTTGATATCTCTGCCGAGCATTTTTCCAAATTCACCATTTCCAAGATCTTCAGCTCCTATCTGCGCCAATATTTCAAGATCGATCCGATGGTGCTCAATGAGCTCTTGATTTGTGTGGATGAAATGGTGTATAATGCCTATATTCACGGAACGCTGGAGCTTACGATCCCGGAACGGGCCTTGATGCAGGACGAGCTTCATCAGGTAATCGATGCAAGATTAAAAGATCCCAGAATAGCCAAGCGCAAGATGCACCTTGCCTTTGAAATCGACAACGAACAGCAGCTCATAGAAATCATTGTATCCGATGATGGAGACGGCTTTGACTTCCCCAAATGGGTCAAAACAGTTCAGACCGAGCAGATCCTGGATATCAAGGAACACGGCAGGGGCATCGCCATGCTATATCATCTCTGCGATGAGCTGAGATTTGAGGATGAAGGTAAAACCGTAAGAATTCGCAAAAGCCTGAACAACCCGGTAGCTAATGAAAAAAGATGAAATCCTGGGGGCTTTCCCTGAGGTTTCGCCTGCCGATCTAAACTATCTTTTGTGCGATATCTTCTCCTGCAATCCTGCTGAGCTGTCCCAATACACAGATCTCCCCGAGGACAAAGTCCAGCTTTTGCTTAGCTGGATCTCCCGATTAAATCAAGGAGAGCCTCCCCAGTATATTCTCCAAAAAGCCTGGTTTTACGGGCTTGAATTTTATGTGGATGCGCGTGTGCTGATCCCCAGATACGATACAGAAGTTCTGTGTGAGGCCTTGCTCAAAAGGCTCAAAGGGAATGAAGCTGTGCTGGAGATTGGCATAGGCTCAGGGGCGATCTCTATCACTCTGAAGTCCCATTTTCCGGGCCTTAGTATTCAAGCCACAGACATCGATCCCGGGGCTTTGGAAGTGGCTGCCATCAATATCAAACGCCATAGCGCGCAGATCGAACTCATCCAGGCAGATCTATTCCCCCAGGGGGAGCCGAAGTATGACCTCATCGTTTCCAATCCGCCTTATGTCTGTGCAGCAGAGTACCAAAGCCTGGATACCATGGTGCAAGACTACGAGCCCAAGCTGGCTATTTATGCTGAAGATGACGGGCTCGCAATATATAAACGCATCATAGACAAAGCCTCAAACTATCTCAGAGACGGGGGTTTACTCGCTTTTGAGCACGGCAATATGCAGCAACAGGCTTTGCTGAGCTTGACAGAATCTGCCAATTACAAAACCCTGCAAAAAGGAAAAGATCTCGCTCAGCGCGACCGCTTCCTGATTCTGCAAAAACAATAAATAGAGGACGAAATGGATAAATTTATCATCGAATCCAGCCGCAATTTAAGCGGAGACATCAATGTGAGCGGAGCAAAAAACGCTATATTGCCAGTGATGGCCGCCTGCCTTTTGGCCCCAGGGAAATCAATTTTGCGCAATGTGCCGGGTCTCATAGATCTGAAGACTATGGCGCACCTTCTGCGCGTGATCGGAGCCAGAGTGGAATACGGAGACGGCTTTATGAGTATCGATAGCAAAGACGTCTGCTATCCTGAGGCACCTTATGAATTGGTGAGCAAGATGCGCGCCTCCATCTATGTGCTGGGGCCGCTTTTGGCGAGATTGGGAACTGCGAAAGTCTCCTTCCCCGGAGGCTGCGCCATCGGCACCAGACCGGTGGATTTGCACCTGAAAGCTCTGGAAGCTCTGGGCGCCAAGATCGACATCGAACAAGGCTACATCAATGCCCAGGCCAAACGGCTCAAGGGCGCTGATATCCACTTCGAAAAATCTTCGGTAGGCGCCACCATCAATACCCTGATGGCAGCCGTCTATGCCAAGGGCACCAGCAGATTATTCAATGCTGCCATGGAGCCGGAAGTGGATTCCACCATTGACTTTTTAAACAAAATGGGAGCAAAAATCACCGGCCAGGGCAGCACTACTTTGACCGTCCAGGGCGTGGATGATCTTTTCCCCATCCAAAGCGACATGATTCCAGATCGCATCGAAGCCGGCACCTTCCTCATCGCCGGAGCACTTTCCACCAGTCCCGTACGGGTTTGCGGCTGCAAACCTGAACACCTCACCGCCCTCATCGAAAAGCTGCGTGAAGCCGGTTGTGAACTGCAGATCGAGGGTGCCAATATCACGGTTAACCCTCCCAAGAAGATTAAACCCTGCAACATCCTTACCCTGCCACATCCCGGCTTTCCTACGGATTTACAAGCACAATTTACCGTCCTGATGTGTCTGGCCAATGGCGTTAGTCTCGTGGAAGACACCGTTTTCCCGGATCGTTTTATGCACGTGGCGGAGCTCAATCGCCTGCAAGCAGATATCAAAATGGAGCGTAATATCGCTACCATCAAGGGCGTGAATCAGTTAGGCGGAGCCGAAGTGATGGCCACAGACCTCAGAGCCAGTGCGGCTTTGGTGCTGGCTGGCATGGTGGCGGAAGGAACCACAGTGGTTTCCCGCATTTACCATATCGACCGAGGCTATGACAGAATTGAAGAAAAGCTGAGCGGCATCGGTGCCAAGATCCGACGGGAACAAGGCTAGGCTTTACAAAGATAGCAAGATTAGATAGCTTTCTTTTCTCTTAAGTGCAGTGCAAGATCATCTTGTACTGCACTTTGCTTATTCCCCGGTTCTTGCTGCTTCGCCTGATTCGCTTTCGACATGTCTTAGACTCGAGTTGACTCAAAGATTCGAGTCAATTCGACTTCAAGACAAGTCAAAAACAAGTCGATGGATAAAGGAAGCCTCCCGACTCGTGCACCGCAGGATGCTCTTTCTAATAACAAAAAACCACGCCGGAGATGGGGAAGACCCATTCATCATCGGTGGTTTTTAGCGTGATCTTATGGTCTGTGCGTTGGATAGGTGGATTCCTCTGCTGCCCGGAAAATACAGTTACCGCTTCCACGTTATCCAATTCATCTGGATAGGAGAAGGAGATTTCCACCCCCCTGGTCAGCTCTGTAATAAATACCGAAAACTGATGTGAGGCAGTGGGGTAGAGGGTGTTGGTATTGATTTCAAAGTCCACTTCCTGGTTCTTGAGCTTTTGCAATTCCGGATGCGAACAGAGAATCTCCAGATAGCTTTCTCCGCTCTTGATTTCGGTCTTCAGATCTATGCCATTTACCTTTACCGCATTGAGCTCAAAATTCTCCGCCTTGAATTGCAGGTCAGAATCCAGCAGCCAACGGTATTCCACATCGGTTCTCAGGATGTAGCCGCGCAGAATATCGCTGGAGGCGGCGCAGGCTATGATAAAATGATCATCGCCCAGCACCTTCTTGTAGCGCAAAGTGGTTTTAGCTCTATAGTAAGCTGGATTATCGGATTTGTCAAAACGGATCTCGTGGCGGAAGTTCTTCCGGTAGTGCACATCGCGGTCTTTGTTGTAAAAGAAGGTCCTCAGGATCTCGCGGTAGATCAGCTCTCCGATTTCCGGGCTGTCCAATCTTTGGTTGAGTGCGGAGGAGATGATCTGGCTGAGCTTGCTATCGCCAAAATCGCTGCTCACAAAGTCTCTGCGCGCCAAAGGAGAGCTGTGCAGGATGTGGGCTTTGCTGTGGTAGTATCTGCGTGCGCGGCGTCCCACCTGGCAGAGCAATTCATAAGCCGAACCCTCATATAGTGAGGCGATTTGTTCGGCTCGGATGGCCGGATCTCCCTCGCCCAAAAGCACAACTTCGTCTGAGATTCTGGGCTCCAGGATCTCACTGATATCCACGGTGATCATATCCATGGAGACGCGGCCTATTACGGGGCACAATACTCCGTCTATCAATACGATAGCCTTGTTTGAAAGCAGGTAATCATAGCCATCGGCATAACCCACGGGAACGATGCCATAGCGCCCGGAAGTCTTTGCTACCCATTCTCTTTGATAGCCCACCGAATCTCCCGCCTTGAAGTCTTTGATCTGGCTCAAGGTGGATTTGAAGGTCATTACTGGTTTTAGATCGAGCTTTACCTGGGTGGTATTGATGCCAAAGCTGAAGATGCCCAGGCGCACCAGATTGCAATAAGCGGCGTAACCGTGGATCAATCCCGCGCTATTGGAAAGATGCACATAGCGTGGAGGCCGGGGCAAAGCTTGGACAAATTCCGCAAAGCGGGTCTCCTGCAGACGGGTAAACTCATAATCGTTCTCCGCAGAGGCAAAATGGCTGAAGATGCCTTCTATCTCCAGGCCGGGCAGGGCTGAAACAGAATTGTAAAACTCCAGGGCCTCTTCAAACCAAACTCCGCTGCGATGCATGCCGGTATCCAGTTTGAGATGTATTTTGACCGTTTTATTGGCCTTCACAGCGGCTTTGGAAAGAGCTGTGGCAAAGGCGGTATCGGTGATTCCCAGGCTGAGCTCATAGCGGATGATCTGCTGGATCTCCGAAACCAGGCTAGGGGAGAGGATCAGGATGGGAGCCTGAACTCCCTGAATGCGCAGCAGCTTACCCTCTTCCAGATTGGCCACGCCCAGATACACTGCGCCCTGCGCCATGGCAATTTCGGCAATTTCTTTGGCACCGTGGCCATAGGCATCGGCCTTCACAATCTGCATAAAGCTCTGTCCGGGACGCAGGTAGCCTTTCAAAAGTTGGAGGTTGTGCTGAAAAGCAGCCAGGTCGATCTCGACCCAGCTGCGTTCTTCGATAGTGTCTTTCATCTAAAAGTATTTTGCGGCCAGATCGGCCAGTTCGCTGCGTTCGCCCTTATCCAGAGTCATATGGCCCACCAGGGCCTCGCCTTTCAGCTTTTCCACAGACACGGAAAGTCCATTGCTGATGGCATCCAGATAGGGGGTATCGATCTGGTAAGGATCACCCGTGAGCACGATCTTGGTGTTCGCCCCAGCCCGGGTGATGATGGTTTTCATCTCGTGCGGAGTGAGGTTTTGACTTTCATCGATGATGATGAATTGATCTGGCAGAGAGCGTCCGCGGATATAGGTGAGCGGCTCCAGCTCCAGAAAACCATAGTCTATAAAGTCTTTCATGCTGGCCTTTCTTTTGTTTTTGGGATCTCTGTCGGACTTCTCATCGTGCAGGGAAAGCAGGATGTCCATGTTGTCATAGATTGGCTGCATCCAGGGATTCAGCTTTTCATCTTTGGTGCCAGGCAGATAGCCGAGGTCTTTGCCCAAGGGGGAGATGGGGCGGGAGATCATCAGGCGTTTGTATCTCTCTTCATCTATCACCTTGCTGAGCCCGGCGGCCATCGCCAAAAGGGTCTTGCCTGTGCCGGCTTTTCCGGAAAGGCTCACCAGCTTGATATCGTCGTCCAAAAGCAGGTCCAGAGCCATAGCTTGCTCAAAATTGCGGTCTGTGATGCCAAAGACTTCTTGCCCAGTGTAATGGGTAAGCTTGCTCAGTCTGTTTTGGGCAGCATTGTAGCGCAGGTTGTACATCAGCTCAGAATTGCCCTTGGAGCTCACCCGCACAAATTGGTTCGGGTAGAGATAATCAAAGGGGTTGTCAATATACGCAGAACTGGCCAGCTTTTGCATGAGCACTTCATCCAGTTCTTCATGGGACCAGCCCGTATAAAACTCGTCAAACTTGATGGTACCGGTCTCATAATTCTCGGCTTGAATACCCACGGTGTCTGCCTTGATGCGTACATTCACGTCTTTTGAAACGAGGATTACTTGGGTTTCCGGGTATTTTTGCTGAAAATATAGCGCCGTGCCGATGATGAGATTGTCGTTTACATCCATGAAGATTAGCTTTGCTGCGGTATCAGCAACCTCACGGTTTACCGTCACCTGGATCACGCCACCGCGATCTGTAGGCACGCCGTCTTGCAATTTACCGCTTTTACGCAGATCATCCAGATAGCGGCTGATCTGTCTGGCATTGCGGCTTTTCTCATCCAGACCTTTTTTAAACTGGTCTATTTCTTCGATTACTACGATGGGGATTACCACCCGGTTGTCTTCAAAAGCGAAGAGTGCTTGGGGGTCGTGAATCAGCACATTGGTATCCAGGACAAAGATCTTCTTTTCCATATTAAGTCTCCGTATTAAGTGTTATTTTGTTTAGCAAAGATGCGCTTGATCAAATCTTTATGATCGGGAAATTCAGTCAAGAGTTCATCCTGC
>JAJBAW010000064.1 GCA_020532545.1 Candidatus Cloacimonadota bacterium
AATTGAGGAAATAGATATTTCAAATATATCGCAATATGGCTATCTCCGTTCTAAGAAGCAGGTTGCATGAATTGTTGGTCCTCAGCGCACAGCGTTTATCAATGACTTAGGTGTGAGAAATGTTAGTCATTCAGATCTCATAAATCAGATACTTCCCTTATCTTTGTGAACAGGATTAGCTTCCTTCTGAATGATCTTCCCAGTTCCAGTGCTAAATTCCTGCTGATTTACAAAGCTATTGTCTAGAATGATGTCTCCTGTCCCGAGTTTTATCGAAGCTGCCTCTATCTTACTATCTCTCACCGTAATCGATCCGGTTCCTGTCTTTACCGAGAGCGTCCCAAAATTGCTGCCAGTTACGTCGAGATCTCCTGTGCCACTTTTGATCGTAATTTTTTGAAGACCTTTCAAGCCTGTTAGCTCTATGTCACCGGTTCCTGTTTTTATGTTCAGCCCCAGATGCTCTGGGATATCGCCAGTTATATTATAAATTGATACAGGTTTGCCGGACTTTGATTTAGTCTGGATTTTACCATCTGAGAAATAAACAGTAGCATCGCCTGGCTCGTATTCTTTGTATTTGATAGCTAAGCTCATATCGCTGTCTGCGCGGCCCTTGAGACTGACTGAAAGCGTTCCGCCCAAAATCTCCAAACTGGGTAGATCGTATTTACCGGATAAGCTCATCGCATTATCATATTTCAATCTAATGCCGTCCATCACCGTGTCGTTTTGGCTATTAAACGTTATATGGCAGGACGTAAGGATAAGCATCGCAAGGCTTATCAGAACTACTGAGGGTAGATGATGTAAATGTCGCATATCTATACTCCTAAAAGCGCTGGGCCATGTGTAATCATTTTATGAACCAACTACTGATTGCATCTTTTTTCATCTTGCTTGTAACTGTCAATATCTTTCTTAACAGGCATTCCCCCATTTTTACTAAAGCCTGATTATGAACTGGTCTTGGCTTGCTATCTGAAATATCGTCCCTATGGGACTCAATCTCTTGTGTAACATTCGTATGCTATCTAAAATATCGTCCCCTACAGGACTCATTATGATAGGGTATTGAAGCGGAATCATGAGCCTTTATGCCCTAAGTCAAGATCTGAAATAAACGGACATGAATAAGAGCTAATAGGCTATGTTCATGAGCATTGTAAATGTGATATATAGATATTTTGGGGGAATGCCTGCTTTCTTAAACAGACTACTTGCTTAGCACGGGACACCCTCATGCCATAAACTTGCTTTTAATTCGTCATTGACTCGAGATGGCTCGAAATCTCAAGTCATCTCGAGTCGAAGACTTGTTAGAACCGAATCGAAATATCAGGCAAGGGCTGTGGCTGGGCAGGCCGCAAAAAGTGACACGGCAAACAGTATCTACACATTATGAGGAAAAAGCCCGTACCGCACAGCAGCACGGGCCTATGATATTATAGGGTTATTGTCGGCTCAAAAACTATTATCTGCGATGTAGTTTGTGAGCAGAGAGAGGCAATGCACATAAGAGCCGAGCTCGTTATCGTACCAGCCAAAGATTTTGGCGTGGGTCACCGGCATGCCCAGTTCTTTGTCTGTCATTACACCTTGCGCTGCCAGAGCTTCCGGCGGGAAGCTGATGAAGCCGGTGCGGGTATGGGTTTCGTGGGCTTCCAGAGTCACAGCGGCTACAGTGCCGGCGATATCAGCGGAAACGTTTTGTCTGTCACTATAGACCAAGAGGTCTTTTTGGGCACCTTTGGCGGCATTGGCATAGACTTCGTTGAGCATTTGGCGGTTGATCAGAGGCTCGCCCAGTTCGTCCAGCTCGGTATAGAAGGTGGCATTGAGGTTGATGAGCGATACCGTATTGGTAGGTATGCGAACGCTATCGGCCATAAAACCGATGTTTTTCACCTGTGGCATTACCAGTTCCAATGCTTTGGCAGCACCGGTGGTAGAGAGAATGATGTTATTGATCATGCTGCGGGATTTGCGCAGGTCTGTGGCCCCGGCTTTGGGCACGTTATCCAAAATGGATTGGGTATTCGTAGAGGCATGGATGGTGCTCATGGATGCGGTGACGATTCTGGAGGTGAGTTTGTTTTCCATCAGGGGTTTCATCATGTGTGCCAGGCCAGTGGTGGTGCAGGATGCAGCGGAAATGATGTGATGCTTTGCGGGGTCATAATCCAGATGATTGATGCCGAAGATCATGGTGGTGGCATCATCGGGCATCGAAGCTGAGCCTTTGATCTTGAAAGGTGCGCTGGCAATTACTTTCAAAGCTCCGGAACCGAGGTGTCCGCGCAGGCAGGGTTTTCCGGATTCTGTGGACACGGTGGGGTCCAAAAATCCGCCCGTGCAATCCACCACGATTTTTACGCCTTCATTCAGCCAATTGATGTCTTTGGGATCCCGGGCTGTGCGCAGGATTTTGATGGGGATGCCTTCGATGCTCAGGATTTGATTGTCTTTATCCAAAATCTTGATTTCGGCTTTCTTCCCCACCATTCCGTAGAGGAATTTGTGGATAGAGCCATAGTTGCTATCGCACTCGATGGTCTGGATCAGATCATCAAAACTTTTGCCGACCTCACGTCCGCAATTTACTACGAAACCATCGAAATGTCTAAGATGGATTTGTTTCCACAACAGTAGTTTTCCGATTCTGCCCAGGCTGTTTATGCCCAGCAGGTTTTTGTTGCGTAAGCTTTGATTCATGCTTAGGGTCTCCTTTTTTTTATTTTATTATCTTAAAATAGTGAGTACACGCTTTGCAGGGGATAGTGTCCCAGGTAGATGGTTCCGCCGGTGGAATCCAGCGAGATCTTGTCTCCTGATTTGAGCTGTACGTCTCCGATTCTGCAGGTGGAACTTTCTTCGTCCACGATGAGTTCACGGCAATTCACGATCCCGATCAAGCCCAAACGCGTGGCAGTAACTGCTGCGTGGGAAGTTACACCACCTCTGGAGGTCAAAAGTCCCTGACATTCAAAGAGCAGCGCCATGTCGTCTGGCACGGTATCCGGTCTCACCAGGATCAAAGGGATACCCTGATCCTTGTAAAGCTGGATATCTTCGTCCCGAATCACGATGATGCCATTCATCGCGCCTTTGCCAATGCCAATCCCAGTGCCGATGCTCTGCATCTTGGAATCCTTGTTGCCCAGGACCTTGTATTCCGGGCTTTTACGGATCACCTGGTTACGGGTCTGCAGGATGTAGAGCTGCTCTTCTGAAGGGCCTTCAAAGGTAAATTCCATCTCCTGATGGGGATAGCGGCGCTCTTCAATGAGCTGTTTGGCATAGCGCAGCATTGCTTGATACAAGGCGGGGAAATCCTTTTCCAGGGATGCATCACCCTGTTGGCGGTTTCTTTCCGCTTCAGAAATGGGCAGAGTATGCACCAGACCGGCCACCACGTCTTCACCCTGGCTGCAGAGGGTAAAATCCCCATTCAGACAGATGCCGGGTTCATTGTGCCAATCCGCAAAGGTAAAGAGCACTCCGGTACCGCTTTCCAGTGAGATATTGCCCATTACCATCTTCTGGATAATCACTGCTGTACCCCATTCTTCGGCGATGTGGAGCTTGGCGCGGTAGAGCTTGGCGCGATCTGTATCCCAACTATCCAGGACATGAGAGATGGCTTGATGAAGCTGCAAAAGGGGGTCTTGTTCAAAGGCCACATTGTGGCTTTCGAGTACAGCTTTGTAATCCTGCGTCATAGCCTTCATCTGTTTATCGCTAAATTGAGTTTTGAGCAGAACGCCATATTGCTTTTTGTATTCGATCATGACATTGTCAAATTCATCGCGGTCAATATCGTAAGCCATGCCCCAGCTTTGGATGAGGCGGCGATAGCAATCCCAGGCTGTCCAGCCATAATTATTCTGATGGGACAGGCTCTCGGCGATCTCATCGTTGAGCCCGATATTCAGGAAGGTATCCATGGCTCCGGGCAGGCTCATGGGTGCACCGCTACGCACGGAAAAAAGCAGGGGACGCTCCGGGTTTCCGAATTCCTGATTTGTGTACTGCTCCATGAGTTTGAGGTTTTTCTGAAGCAGACTGTAAAATTCTTTGGAGATATCGGGGTGAGTATTAATGATTTCGCGATTGCGAAAGAGATCGGTGGTGATCACAAAGCCTGGAGGCACAGGGAATTCATATTGGTGCAAGCGCTTCAGGAAGAAGGCTTTGGAGCCCAGGAGAACCTGATTTTCTATGCGGGAATTGCGGGTATAAAGATGGAAGAACAGCCGATCTGGGTCATAAGACATCAGCTTGGCGATATCTTCTTTGCAGAGGAGCTGGCGCATCTCGTTCAGAGCTTCTAAAATCCTGGTGATAAAGTTATCCAGGCCTTGTACCAAAAAAGAAGCGGTGAGCAAACTGCGGTAAAATTCTTCGGCAAAAATCTCCTTTTGCTGTCTGCTGCCCAGTTTCGCTTCCAATCTGGCTATCTGCTGGTCGTAAAAGCGGTAATAGTATTCGTTGATGATCTCGTTCACGCTGTCTTTGAGCAGATTGAAGATGTCCAGATATTGATCCAGGCTGATATTGTAGGCGTTTTGCACAGAACTCAGCATCGCCACTGCACTGCCAAAGGCGTCGCTCGTGATCATTTCCTGCTCCATGGCGTAGTCGTAGATATCCAGGATGCGCACAATGCGGCGCAGAGTCTTGCCATTGATGTAAGAAAGATTGATCTGGTCCCGGTTGCGTTCAAAGAGACGACGGATCACGTTTTCCAGCCGGAAGATCATGCCCATTGCTTCCAGCTTGGGTTCGCGATAGATCCCATACATGGAAGGTATGCCGGCAGCGATGTGGCGTTTGTAATAGATGTTTTCCCAGGGGCTGGTGGGTTTGGGATCCAAGACCTGGGCATTGAGCTTGCCGATGTATCCCAACATCTGGCGGATGGAGCTGTCATAGTCTTTGCGGTTCAGGCTGGTACGCAGGCGGTTTTGCTCTTTGGCATCAAAGAAGCTGTAGCGGGTAAGGAATTTCACGATATCATAAGGATCGAGGTTGTATTTGTCCTTCAGCAGAAAGTGGCAGTAGCACAGGAGTTTCAAACGCTTGGCATAATAATCCTCTTCCAAACCTCTGAAGATGATTTCCACCCTCTGCCAGGAAAGCGCCAGCAGTTCGGTATCGCTGAGGCCGATTTTGGCCAGAAAAGCATTCACGGCTTCACTCTGTGCCTGGGTGCGTTCGTCCAAAGTCTTGAGCTGCAGCCAGACATCCTCCGGGATAATCTTTTCCAGGGGGTTGGGGTCCAGTGTGACCCAATAGCGCAAGATCTTCTCTATGAGTGTGATATGCGTGTTGTTGCTCTCGGTATGCACCTGTTTGCGCAGGAAGTGGATGAGACGGTCTTTGCGTTGGGAAAGTTCATCCAGATTGGTGCTGGCATCGCGAATCTCGCCTTCTGCTCCGATCTCATTGAAGAAAACGGGGAATATCCTCAGCATGTGTTTGCTCTGCACAAAGATGGGGCTGATATCTGCACCCAAAAAGGCGGAAACGTCCTTTTGAAAGAGGTCTGTATCCGCAATGAATACGCCCTTGCGGGTCATGCTGATGATGGTGAAAGCCAGCAGGTCTTTATTTTGCAGAGGATCGATGGCGATGAGCTCCAGCAGGATGCGCAGGTGCTTCACATGGTTTTTATCCACATCAATCTGCCAGTCGCTGGCGATGCGCACTTCTCCCGGAGAGGTAAAGCCGAGGTCTATGATCAGCTCGATGATTTTGCGTTTCAGATCTATATTTGAGCCCTTCAGCACTGCTTTGCCGATGGTATGCAGGCAATCCAGCACTATGCTCAGATGCGTCTCACTAAAGGCATGCAGGGTCTCAAATACTGTATCCAGCATTTGGGAAACTTCCTCTGGCGTGAGCTCTTCATAAAGATTGGCCAATTGCCGGTTTAGATCCCACAACAGATGATCCATGAGATCGATCATGGTGGGCAGGCCCAAAAGGAAGAAGATGTATTGCACCCGATGGCTGAGATGGGGAAATTCGCTGATATAATCACGATGTAGACCGGCAATTTCCGAAAAGGCAGGTACAGCTTTCAGATCAACAGCGCTGGTGGCTGCTTTTACCACCTGCTGCCAATGCTGGTAAAAATCATCTGAGGGAAGGCGTGAGGTGTCCATATTTTCTGGTTTATCTTGCAGACGGTCCAGCCAGGAATTGATATCGGTGCTCTTTTGCCAGTGAGACAGGGTTGCTTCCAGGAGCCTACGCAAGATCTGCAGGGGGCGCTCGTTCTCTGCGGATTTTTGTTCAAGCTTTACCAAAGCTTTGCGGGCTACGCTGCTGAGGCGGATAAAGAGCATTTCATGGGCCTTATAAAAAACCTCAATCATATCTAAGACACGATCAAATATAGCAGGCAAGGGGTATTCACAGAGGGCAGAGCAAAACTCCAGAAAGTCCTGAAAGAGTTTCTTGCGCTGCTCATCCTTGGTGCATACCGTATCTACTTTATTATAGAAATCCAGGATAACATTCAGCGCTTTTTCGGCCTCCGCGTGGGCACAAAACCACCACAGATCGCCCAAAATGCTAGTTCGCATCAGGGCCAAGGCGATACCGGGATTTACAAAGGGGTGATATAATTCGTCCAAAAAGGCGCGCAAACGCTGATTGACTCCAAAATAATTACTGGAAAGATCCAACAACCATTTGGCAGAGTCATCCAACTGGATCTCTATCACCCTGGTATTCTGAAGGTTCACGGTTAGAGCTTTTGATTCTATGCTATCCACAACCTTATCCTTAATTTATTATGTTTCCTAGGAATTCCTACTTCAGCCTTTTTAAATGCCAGTCATATTTTGTCAAGCGAGATTCTTGCCACCCAGGGAAAATGCGGAAATGCTTGACATGAACGGCCTCCTCAATTCTAAAGGTTATCTGGTGAATAGATGAAAATGTCTGTCTTATGTCTCATGATCCTAGTCCTAGTGCCAGGCTTGTTGGTCGCTCAAATAAGCCCCGGGGAGCTCGCGCCCATAAGCTTGGACGCTCCTTTGCCGGATAGCCTCAAGATCGATCTAAACGCAAGCAGCCGTCTGGATTCACTATTTTATGCGGCAGACAGCATCCGCGCCTACTATCAGGATGAGCAGATCTGGCTGCATGGCAATACTTCCATAGATTATGGCGCTTCACGGATTCAGGCGGATTCCCTCTTTCTGGATTTGAAGAAAGAACAGGCTACCACCTTTGGGCTCACTCTGATGCAAGACGGTGGGCAGCTTTTGATCGGTGAAGACGTGCAATACGACATCCGCAGTCAAACCGGAAAGCTGAGCCAGGGACAGAGCTATATTGAAAACGGTTATTACAGCGGCAAAGAGATCCGGAAAATAGACTCCACCATCTACGACATCGATGGAGGCAGCTTTACCACCTGTAATCTGGCCGAGCCCAGCTTTTGGTTCTGGGCCAAAGCCATGCGCATCTATCAAAAGGACAAAGTGGTGGGAAAACATGTGTTGGCCTATGTGAACCACATGCCTATCTTCTATTTCCCCTTTGTCACCATGAGTATCAAGCGGGGGCGTCATGCCGGCCTCCTGGTTCCAGAACCTGGATACAACAGCGTGGATGGCAAATATGTCCGCGATATTGCTTTGTACTATCCTTACAAAGAATTTGCCGATTTCACCCTGGGTATGGACCTCATGGAGAAGACGGGATGGAAGGCCAAGTTCGATACCAGGTATTTGCAGCGCTATTACTACAATGGCGGCCTTGCGGCCAGTTATCAAAAGAATGCCAGTGGCGCCGGCACACAGTTTGACTGGTCGCTGAGGGCCAATCACCATCATGAACTGCCGGAAAAATCCGCCCTGGATGTTTCCCTGGACTTTATCAGCAACAAACGGATCTGGCAAAGCAGTGACCTCTTGGACGAATCCCTGGCCCAAAGGCTGAGTTCCAGTGTCTCCTATCGCAAACCCATCGGCAATACCTACCTGAATGCAGGTGCACTTTACAATCAGGATCTGATCAACGATACCGCCAATCTCAGCTTGCCAAGTGTGAGCTGGAGCGTTTCTAGCCGGCCGGTGTATGAACTCTTCCGGCAAAAGAGCGATGTCTGGTATTCAGGGCTGAGCTATCACTATAATGCCCGTCTGGATCATAGCGGGGATATCCGCAGCAAGAACCCGTCTTTTCAGGATTACATCTGGGCCAATACCCTTGATGATGACAATCCGGACAAATACCTGGTGGAGCATCACGCTGGCATCAGACACTCCCTGGGGCTTTCCAATAGCTATAACTACCGCGGTTGGCTGAATTTGCGCCAGAGCGTGGACTATAATGAAGCCTGGTTCGATCGCGACCGCAAAGGACAGAACTGGGTACGGGGAAATGACTATTCGGCTTCGCTCAATAGCAGCTTCAATCTTTATGGACTCCGCAGCTTCGGCTCTACCGGAGTCAATGCTGTCCGTCATGTCATGACCCCTTCTGTGGGGCTCAGCTATCTGCCAGATCACTCTGATAACAGCCAGTACTACGGCTTTGGCGGGATATATCTGAGACAAAACACAAAGCAGCAGGCCAATCTCAGCTTTGCCCTGGCACAGAAATGGCAGCTCAAACTGGGTGAAGAGCAGAGGCAGCGCAAGGTAAATGATCTGCTGACTTGGGATTCACGCATCTCTGCCGATCTGCTCAAAGATGACAAACGCTTTGGCGATATCACTCATACTCTGGGTTTCCGGCCTGGATCACTGACTATAGGATCCCTAAATAACAATAGCTGGGCACTGAATAACCTGAAAGCGAATTACAGCAATCGCCTCAGTGTGATTCAAGAGACTTATAAAATGGGCTTCGATGATCTGGCCATCAAGAATCAATACTTTTCCCAGACTATCGGCATCGGTGGGGATGCAAACTATGCAGAGTACTTCCCCCTGCCCTTGAATAGGACCTTTTCCGCCTTTGGGGAAGAGTCCCCAGCAGCAACTCCCGGCATTTCGTCTGATAGCTGGAGTCTGAGTGTCTCCCACGATCTTTTTGCTCCCAAGAGCCTCTTAACCCCCCGCAGCCAGAATCTACGGATGAATGCCAGCTTCAAGCTGACCAAAAACTTCAGTCTGGACTATTCAAACTACTATAACCTGAAAGATAAAGAGCTTATCTCACAGGGCATCAGTCTCAGCCGGGACCTGCACTGCTGGAAGCTGGACTTTTCTTTTACCAAGCGTAACGAGTATTGGGATTACCGCATTGTCTTCTTCAACAAGCAATTCCCCGATGCTCTGAAGTTTAAAACCAGTGACAGCAAAAAGTATTAAGCGCGCTGTATTCCTGGATCGGGATGGCACGATCAGCCCGGATAAATTCGGCTATATTAATAATCCTGAGCATTACCACCTTTATCCAGAGACTCCGCAGGCCTTGCGCATACTTAAAGAGCTGGGTTATCTGATCTTTATCGTCACAAACCAAAGCGGCATCGCCAGAGGATATCTGGATCTTGCTCAACTGGATTCAGTGCATCAAAAGATGCGAAGGTTGATTGCAGACGCGGGAGTTCAGTTGGATGGTATTTACTTTTCCCCTTATCATCGAGATGGAATTGTAGAGCCCTATAACGTGGATCATGAAGACCGTAAACCGGGAATAGGCATGTTTCAACAGGCCAGGGCAGACTTTTGCTTTGATCCTTCCCAGTCCTTCATGATCGGCGATCGCAGCACCGATATCGGCTTTGCCCAAAACTCAAAGCTGAAGAGCATTTTGTTGCTTACCGGAAACGGGGAAGAGGAGTTCAAGCAGATTATCAGCTTTGCTGCAGAGTACAAGCCGGACTTTATCTGCGAGAACATCCTGACTGCCGCCGAAATGATCAAACGCTTTTACCCATGAAGTTTATCGGCCGCTACAGCCCGGAGAAGTTCCAGAACTTCAGTTTCGATGCCCAGATCAAAGCGCTGAACAAGCTCCTTATAGAACTGGAATTTGAGCTGGCCAATCCTGCCAGCCGCCAGTTTCTGCTTCAGCAGATTAGGGAGCTGTATCCTTTGTGCAAGAATGCTTTGCCTGCCAGGATGGACGCTCTGATCCGCGATCTGCCTACCGACCCTTTTCGGCTCCTGCGTGCTTTAGCACAGTATCAGAATGATAAAACCTTCAAAGATAGCCAGATCCAGCTAAAAACCGGAGATGGCAACGCCAGCCCTGATCCGGATGCTCTGAAGCGTGCAGCCCAGATCACCGTGATTGCGGACAATCTGCGCAGTGTATTCAATGTAGGCTCCCTCTTTCGCATCGCGGAATGCCTGTCTATCGGCAAATTGATCCTCTGTGGCATCTCGCCTACCCCGCAGCATCCCAATATGGCAAAAACAGCCTTGGGTACCTCTGAACGAGTCCCTTTTAGCTATTGCGAGAGCACTGTCGATGCGGTGTTGGAACTGAAAAGCGCCGGGCACAAGATCTACGCTTTGGAGACCGCCGAACCCTCCCAATCTGTGTATAAAGCAGAGTTTGATCTGCCTTTGGCACTGGTAGTGGGCAATGAGGCCTTGGGCATCGATCCCCAGGTGCTCAGTATCTGTGATGAGATAGTAAACTTACCGGTATTAGGCTGGAAGAATTCTCTCAATGTGAGCGTGGCCACCTCGGTCGCGCTTTACCAAATCATGTTTGGAGGCAAAAGTGCAAACTCATGAATACTATCAGAAAGTGGTAGAGCTCACCGCGGGCAATCAGCCCCTCTGGCAGGCCAGCATCATCTGCACCGAGGGCTCGTCTCCGGCCAGAGCTGGAATGAAGCTGCTCATCACTTGCCAAGGCGCTGTCTATGGCAATCTGGGTGGGGGAGAGCTGGAGCACAAGATCATAGAGTTTGTGCGTGAACGTCAGACAACGGAGCCCCAGCAACTTAGCTTTGATCTGGGCAGTGGCGAGCTTGGAGACCATAACCCTACTGCCATGATCTGTGGTGGATCAGCCACCGTCTTCATCGAAGCGCTTTATATTCCCAATCAGCTTTTCATCATCGGAGCCGGACACTGTGGCAAGGCTCTGGGGCATTTGGCCAAACTCTGCGGTTTCTGGGTGCATTTGGTGGATAACCGTCAGGATATTCTGGATGGGATCCCGGAAGAAAGCTTTCATATGAAGCAATACAACGACTTTTCCGCTATCTCCCAAGCTGTGAGTTTTGGCCCGAATTCTTGGATCATAATCATGACTCACGGCCATCTGCACGACAAAGAGGTCTTGCAGCAGTGTCTCAGCCAGGATTTCCGCTATCTGGGTATGATCGGCAGCAAACACAAAGTAGCTGAAACCTTTGCTCTGCTGAGGAGCCAGGGCTATAGCGCCGATCAGCTTCAGAACGTACACGCTCCCATCGGCCTACCTATCGGCAGTCAACAGCCATACGAGATCGCCATCAGCATCATGGCGGAGCTCATTGGCGAATTGCGCCTCAAGTGATTTTATAAGCAAATCCACAAACAAAAAAGGAGCCCGAATGATACCGGGCTCCTTTTGCTATATAGTGCTATTTATTTCATCAGTACCATTTTGCGGCTTTGGCGCATTGAGCCCTGTTGGGCAGAGTAGAAATAAAGGCCGCTGGACACGGCATTGCCGTTTTCATCTTGTCCATTCCAGCTAAAGCTGTGCGTGCCTTGTTTCAGCTCACCTTTGAAGAGCTTTTTCACCAATTGTCCCTTGGTGTTATAGATGATTATTTCAATCTCGCCTTTCTGAGGCATATCCAGCGCTATTGTGGTGGAGGGATTGAAGGGATTGGGATAGTTTTGCTTCAGTTTGGGACTTTGCAAGCCGGGTACTGTCAAGTCTGCGTTTGCGACAGTTCCATTACTCAGCTTTTGTACATAGAGTCCCAAAATCTCAGTTTTGCCACCGCTGCGGCCATCTGCCCAGACCACATAAGCATGGTTGTTCAGGACAGTGGCTTTGGGTTCGTACTGAGCTTTTATAGCGTCGCAAAGCAAGAGCCCGCCATTTCCATGGACGAGATTGCCATCATTATTCAAATAGTCATAATAGAGGTCACTATTTTCAGTATCTGCGGTGCGGAAATCGGGCCAGGTCAAGAGCATTCCGTTGTCGTCAAAGCTAACCAGGTTGGGATTTTCCGGGTTGGTGTTTTGCGCGACCACTTCGTTGCCCAGTACATTCCACAAGGGATTTCCGGGGAAGCCGAATTTTTGAGCTCTGATGTCATGCTGTCCATCAATGATTTCGCACCAAGCAGCTATGATTCCATGAGCTGTCACTGTGATGTCGGCAAATTCTTGTTCCTGACCGCTGTCTGCGATCTGCATTCCTTCATCACCCCAGAGTCTCTGGCCATCGCCGGTGATGTGCTGTGCATAGTATTGCAAGAAGTAATTGCGGAGATCTTTCCAGGTGATTACCACACCCTGAGGAGTGGCTGCGGCTACTGGAAGATTCTGGACCTGCATCATCAGATTCTCGACATCGGTAGCTTGGAGGCCTGCATCTTCCCAGCCTGGATAAGCATTTCCATCCTCAGCCACACGTTTAGCCCAGATGGTCATAGCGGAGCCTGCGCTCATAGAGTTCACTCTATTCCAAATATAGGTATCGCCAACGATATGAGCCAGTTTGCATTCGCTGTCCATCTCTGCTTCTGGCAGGATGGAGATCATGATGCCATTTGCACCCCAAAGCTTTTCCCCATTCACGATTCTCTGACCGTGAACATGGTAGATGGAATTGCCGGCCACGGTGTCCAGGTTTGACCAGCCCATGTAGAACGAGCCATTGTGATAGGAGACTTTGGGATCAAGCTGAGCCATGGGTTGTTCTTCAGTGAGTTTGATGCCATTATCCCCCCACAGCCTTTCGCCGTTCAGGCCGATAAGCTGGGCATAGATATTGGGATCATCTACACGTTTGTCCACCCAGACCAAGGCTGTCCGGCCATCGTCTGTTACCACAGCATGCGGAAATTCTTGATCGCCACCACCCTGCAGGGTTACAGGGCGGCCGTTGGTCTCCAGCATCGCCTGTCCATCTTCGTTCAGGATTTGGAAAAAGATGCGGGAACCATCGTTTGCAAAGCGGGTATCTTGCCAAATTACTACGTTGTCATTCACGCGGGGCAGGATCATGTACTGTTTCAGGATTGCATCGCCACTGAGGCCCCAGAAGATCTGTTTGCCATCGGGCTCCAGCAGTTCGGTGCCACTGGCAGTTAAAACTTGATAATAAAGGCCCACGCTGCCATTTCTGACGTCCATCCAGTTTATGAAAACCTTGTCTCCACTGAATTTTATCAGTCCACCATTTTGCCCATTGGGCTGGGTGCAGATAGCTTTTCCGCCCGGGGTCCACATGGCCTGGCCAGCGCTATTAAGATGCTGGGCATAGACGTCGTCATTGGGAGTATTCCCATTGCGCAGATCATCCCAGACTATATAGACTCCACCGTTGTTATCAGAATCCATGCGTTGACCGATCTGCGAGAATTCCGCAGTAGCCAGCTCTATGCCATCGGCTGCCCACAGTATGCTGCCATTGGCGGCAATTTTCTGTGCAAAAAGATCTGCAGTTTGGTCGCCCAAACGGAAATCTTCCCAGACTATTACGACGGCGTTGTCCGAAGTAGCTTGAATCCGGGGATTTTTTTGAGGAGCAGGTGTACCTAAAAGTGTATCCTGATCAGCATAGACGATGAAGGGATTTGGCCACAAGAATTCTCCGGCCAGATTAACTTTCTGAGCGTAGATATCTGGATCTTCAAAGCGTTGGTCTGTCCAGGTAAACACAAAATCACCAGCGCTGAGGGCTGCCATTCTCACTCCGAATTGGTCTCCATCGGCCATAGCCAGATCCAAAGGAGCAGTCCAGACCATATTGCCATTAGCATCAAAGCGCTTGGCATACAAACTCTTACTATTCACGTAATCATGAGTATAGGCCATCATCATGCCACCCTGTCCATCGGGAAGCATGGTGTTTTGGACTTCATCGCCAGGACCATTGGCTACCGGGATGCCGTTTAAAGCCCAAAGAGGCTCGCCTACGGCTGAAAGTCGTTGTGCATAAAGGTCATTGCTGGGATTGCGGCCGTCTCCCCATACTATGAAGGCACCACCATTTTCATCGGCTTCCATATTGATTCCAAGCTGTAACCCATTCCCTACGCAAACTGGCTTTCCACCTACTGGCCACAAAAGTTCGCCATTCGTGTTTATCTTTTGGGCAAAGACATCGCCATCCAGATCCTGGGAAAAGTCGATCCAGGCAATGATAAAGTTATTGTCTGAAGTACGGGTGATTACAGGGTCTTCCTGACGGTCAGGCTTGCCATCAATCAGCACGGGGTCTCCCCACACCATATTGCCATTGGCATCCACTTTTTGAGCCCAAAGGTCTCTTTCACCCAATTTGGTGTCACTCCATACATAGATCGCTCCACCATCCGGAGTATCGGTTCCGGTACGGAACCACTCGATATTCACTCCTTGGCGGATGGGAACTGCATCGTTCCACATCAAGGCCGCGGATAGTAAAGCTACCGACATCGTCAGTAACATGATCAGAGTAATCTGTTTCACACTCATCTCCTTTATTCCTTATAAATTATTTAAAAAATCAACCCGCTGATCTGCGAGCATTTCTTCCTATCGCTTATTAGATGCAAGAAGAGTTCCAAATAGCTGTTTAAACGATAATCTGGATATGAAGCGCAGGCAAACTCTCTTTGTGAATAGCTCAGAGCGATAAACCCTACACGTTCTGATAAAACCTCAGTGCTTACTTGCTCTCCGAAGCTGCTTTTATGATCCTTGAGCTATTTCATTAAGATCATTTTTCGGGTATAGCTCTGTCCTGCGGTTTCCAGTTTGAGCAGGAAGATTCCAGAGCCGACTTCACGGCTATTGTTATCTCTGCCATCCCATACAAGCTGGTGATGACCACGCAACAAAATACCGTTTGCCAAATCCTTAACCTTTTGACCACGGCCATTGTAGATCGTCAGCTTCACCATAGCATCCTCTGGGATACTAAATGATATTGGAATGAAACCCTTTTAAGTATCCACTTTTATCAGGGTCGTTGCAGTTGGCAAGGAAAACTTTTCTAAGGGGGTCACAAAAGATAGGTATGTAGCACAATTTCAATTTGTTAACCTGCCCATTGTGCATATTATCCTCAAAGGAGCCATACTGTACATTCAAGTTGAGCCACCCATATCCTAATTTAGAGCCACCCAATATTACCACAGAGCCACCCTGGGTATTAAGACTTGTTTGACCAAAGGCACAA
>JAJBAW010000065.1 GCA_020532545.1 Candidatus Cloacimonadota bacterium
TAAAATACACTTGTGCAAACTAACTGTGAAAGCATACGACGAACTTTGTCGGAAAGCCGTGTGCGGGAAAACCGCATGCACGGTTTGAAGAGGGGGGCAGGATTAAAGCTCCTGCCTCTACTCTACTCCCATCCGTGTGACCATTCATTTTTTGGGGGGATGCCTAATATGTTGTGCGTTAGGAATCCTCCCATGTGAGACTGTTCAAATCCTCTCCCCAAGTCACGCTACTTTCTTTACACTTTAAGGTGAATAAGTGGCCAAAGCCTATTCCAATCCGTATTATCCAGGCATAATACCTGCAAAGCGAGAACGGGACGCTATTTTAGACATCAACTTGGGATAGAGGGGATTAGCTGCTTAGTCTGAAAGAGAGTATTTTCATCCTACGGATAAACCAGCATTCTTGGGTCACACTTTCTCATTTGAGGAACTTGATCACATGTCTATCTAGCCTTAATCAAGCGTTAATAATTAACGCTTGATTAAGGCTAGATAAAGATATGATCGACGCTCTCTAAAGAGGGAGAAAGGATCAAATACATATAGGATTTGCTATCTAACTATCTAACTATCAATCTAACTATCTATCTATCTGAGTATCTAACATGACTTATCTAACATGACTGAAAACACATTTTCGCCAGCGGACCATGAAGGGCCATGAAGGGCGTTGGAGTTCAATCCGGCTTCGATTATTTCAGTCTTAGCGTTCATAACAGGCCGGAATGGACTTCAACAGCCGTCGGCAAGGTTTCCCACTGCCGCTTGAAGTCCAAAGTGCCGCTAAGGCTATGGTAAATCGATTGTTAGCTTAGGCACTTTGAACTCCAAGACTCACAAACGACACAGGAACATTCACTGTTTTGTCCGATAAACTATCCAAATGCGCCAGGTCAATTTTGAGGAATGGACGACAGGAAGGGTGCCTCGCCCACTTTTTGGACTATTGAATCAGCTAAGTTATTGGAGAATTATCGAAACTTGTTGAACAGTCTCCCCATGTTCTACGAAAATCTGATATTGGCCAGTTCGTTGCTTGCCATCTGCAATGTCTTCCTTTATTTCTACTAATGGGATTATCCCACTCCGAGCCAGAAGAGAGCAGACGAGCATATCTAAATACAAGGTCAGGTGCCAGCTCTCAAGCCATATCTCAATGCACTTCCTATCAGAATATAACATGTAGCGAAACACCAATTTTGCCTTTTTACTTGACAGCGCAGTGAACTCCAGAATTATGGAAAATAGGTTTATTTTGTGCAAACTGTAATAATATATATAGAAATTTAGGTCTCAAAAGAGGTGATGGATGTCCATATTCGATTTTTTCGGCATGATGACAAACGATATAGCAATAGACTTGGGTACGGCCAATACACTGGTGTACAAGAAGAACGGCGGATTGGTGATCGACGAACCCTCGGTGGTGGCGGTATCCACAGATAGCAAAAAGATCATCGCCATCGGTCAGCAGGCGAAAGTGATGCTGGGTAAAAATCCCGATGAAGTAAGGGTGATCAAACCCCTCAAAGACGGTGTGATAGCCGATTTTCAGGTCACCGAATTGCTGCTGCGCAACCTGATCATGCGAGCCCAGAAAAAGCGCCTTTTGGTGCGTCCCCGGGTGATCGTTTGCGTACCATCCGGTATTACGGAAGTGGAAAAACGCGCAGTTCGGGATAGCGCCTTACATGCCGGTGCCCGTGAAGTTTATCTGATCTCAGAGCCTGTAGCGGCCGCGATTGGTGCAGATTTGCCCATCGACGAAGCCTGTGGAAATATGGTGATGGATATTGGCGGCGGTACTGCTGAAATTGCCGTGATTTCACTCTCTCACATCGTGGTGCACAATAGCATCCGGGTGGGCGGAGACAAGATTGACCTGGATATAATCTCTTACTTGCGCAAAAAGAACAACCTGCACGTGGGTATTCAGACTGCCGAGAAGATCAAAATGACCATCGGCAGCGCCTATCCCTTAAAACAAGAACTCAGCATGGATGTGCGTGGCAGAGATATCGTATCCGGCTATCCCGTCACCATCAAAATCTCCTCGGAAGAAATTCGTGAAGCTATTGCGGAAACCGTCGCCACCATGATTGATGCCATCAAGCGTCTGTTTGAGCGCACTGCTCCGGAGCTTTCTGCTGACATCGCGGAAAGAGGTATTTTCCTCACCGGCGGTGGAGCTTTACTGAAGGGTCTGGATGAAAAGATCCGTAAGACCGTGGACTTGCCGGTACACGTGGTTCCCGATCCCCTGGAATGTGTGGTCAAAGGTGCGGGCATGGTCTTGGACGACATCGACCGTTACCGCCAGGTTTTGATCAAAAAGATTGAAGATTAAACAGAAAGATCAGATTACAAGATCTTTTCTGGTGGCACCCTCTAGGTGCCCTTAAGCAAAAGCATGTACAAAAAGCATATACTGCCCGCGGTTCTCATTATTTTGTCGATTGCGATGTTGATCGGCAGCAATGAAACACGCGCGGCAAAAGCAGCATTCTTTGGCCGGACGCTCTTTTTCCCTTTTGTGCACTCCTTGAAAGCGATAGAGAGCAATCAGGCTTTGCAGCAAGAGAACTTTATCATGCGCTCCCAGCTTACCGAAAGCACTCTGCAAAACCTTGCCTTGCAAAACGAACTGAAAGAATATGTGGATGTCGCCTCAGTTTCATTTGATACCTCTGAAGTGGAATTTGAGCTGGCCGAAGTAATCGGCTTTTCAGGACAATTTCAGGAGCGTAATCTGATCGTGAACAAGGGCAAAACGCAGGGTGTCGCGGCTGGCTCAGCGGTGATATCCGGCAATGGCATTGTGGGTAAAATAGTAAGCGTGACAGATGGGCACAGCATCATCCTGCCTTTCTCCAGCCCCCGTTTCCAGCTTCCCGTAATGGACAGCAGAACCTCTGTGCAGGGCATCCTGCAATCCGATATAGCCGGCACGATTTCGATGAATCTGGTGAAACTGGGCTCAGAAATTGCCGCAGGTGATACCATCGTAACCTCAAATCTTTCCAGATTGTTCCCCAAAGGTTATCCGGTGGGGACGATCCGCCGCATCAGGGAATCTACCGACAATCTGTTTATGGGCGCGGAAATCTCCCCCTTTACCCTGGTAGAAAATTTGGAACATGTGTATATTTTAAAAGAAAGGAAATAGTATGTCAAATAGAGAAAAAAGCCCGTTTATTACAATCTATGGACAGAGCTTTGAACGCATCCCAATCAAGACTCATATCCTGAGCCCGCAAGACGATATGGCTGAGGTCATCCGCAGATATGCCCTGCCTCTGATGAAAAAGGGGGACATCCTCACCATCAGCGAAAGCCCCATGGCCATCACCCAGGGACGCGCTATTCCGGTGACTGAGATCAAGATCAGCCTCTTGGCCAAGGTGCTCTCACGCTTTGTGGCCAAAGTGCCGTATGGCATAGGATTGCGTGCACCATCCAGCATGCAATGCGCCATCGAAGAGACCGGAGTAATCCGCATTATATTTGCTGCAGGCATTGGGGCGCTAGGCAAGGTCTTGAGACGCAAGGGTGATTTTTATCGTGTGGCAGGCATGCAAGCCGCTTTGGTGGATGCTGCCACCACTTCGCCGATTCCGCCATATTCTGAAACTGTGATCAAGGGGCCCAAAGAGCCCATGCAGACGGCCATAAACCTTAGTGAGGCTGTGGGATACCCCGTGGCGATCATGGATATCAATGACATCGGTGGCAGTTGGATGATCGGCAATGGAGCCGGGATCAACAAACACTTTATCGAGCTCGCCATGAAGGACAACCCTCAGGGGCAAGCAGATGAACTCACGCCTCTGTGTATAGTGCGGCGGGTGGTGAGCTAAACATATGTGGATCAAAGCACTCAAAGCCTTTCTTGTCGGTTTGCTCTTTCTGTATATACAGATTCTGGCAATGCCGGCTTTGGCGATAGGCAATGTGGTGCCTTTGATCCTGCTGCCCTGGCTGATTGCGACGGTGTGGAAGCATCCGCAGGAGATCTCTCTGCCCGTGGTATTTCTGATCGGGCTGATATATGATACCCAATTGCCGGGCACCTTTGGCATGCACGCTTTGCTCTTTTGTCTGCTGGCGGTGCTGATCAATACGCTCAGAATACCTTTTGAACAGGATAGCATCGTGGCCAAGCTCATCGCCACCGGTAGTAGCAACTTAGTCTTTGCCCTGCTCAGTTTGCTGGGATATGGCCTGTCCTGGGGCTTTGATAGCAAGCTTTACTGGCTCAGCCTGGCTGCCTTTTTCTATAACCTCTTCTTTAGTCTGGCCGTTTTTGCTCTCATGCAATTGGCCAGCCGCTTGCGCCTTGTGGTGGTCGATGAATAAATCATCCCGGGTCTTTCTGATCACCAGCGCCGTCCTTTTTGGGATCCTGATCATAGCACTGTTCAGATTGCAAGTGATCAAGGGAAATCACTATCAGAGAGTGGCTGAGAGCAATTTTGTGCGCATACGCAGACTCACAGCTACCCGAGGCGAGATTTACGATCAGAAATACCGGCCCATAGTGCAAAATATCCCTTCTCACAACCTCTTTCTGATCAGCGGCAAGATCCAGAATCTACCCGCTTTGGCCAGATTTCTCTCACTGCACTTTGAAGTCACCATAGAGGAAATTACCGAAATGGTGCTCAATCAGCGCTTCCGCACCTACGAAGAAATCCTGGTGGCAGATAACGTGCCATTTGAGCAAATGCTCAGTGTAAGCGAGTACCTGAATTACTTTCCCGAGCTGGTTTTCCGCATCGGCTCTACGCGCGAATATCTGCGTCCCAATCATTTCACAGGCTATGTGGGACGCATCGATGAAAGCGAATATGAACGCTACAAAGCCGAGGACTATTCTATCAATAGCTACATCGGCAAAACCGGACTGGAACGCTATTATGAGGTGCTTCTGCGGGGCCAGGATGGGCGCGAAGTGGTGCAGGTAGATGCTCAGGGCAGATCTTTGGGACTCTTCCAAAAAGGTGGATTCATTGAGCCTTTGAACGGGCTTTCTCTGGTGCTCACCATCGATAACGAAATGCAGGATTTTGCCAATCGGATTTTTCCCGCTGGCGTCAAAGGCACTGTGGTGGTCAGTGATGTGCGTAGCGGGGGGATCTTAGCCTATATCAGCAAGCCGGATTATGATCCCAATCTCTTTATGCAACGCATCACCCCGGAGATTTGGGATGAACTGAATAGCGAGGACAAACCCCTCATGGACCGCGTGATTCATGCCACCTACCCTCCCGGCTCTGTTTTCAAGCCCGTTACAGCAGGTCTGGGGCTGAAAAAAGGCGTCATAACCCAATTTACCAGATTGGCCTCCTGCATCGGTGGCATGCAAGTGGGAAACCGGTTTTTCCGCTGTTGGGATCACTCCGGTCATGGCACCAGCAACGTGGTGGAGGCTCTGATGCGCTCCTGCGACGTGTTCTTTTATGATCTCTCTATGAAGCTGCGCCTGGATGAATTTTACGACTACGTTCTGGCCTCGCATCTGGGTAGCAAAACCGGCATCGATTTGCCCAATGAACGCGAGGGCTTTTTCCCTGATACCGCTTGGTATCGAAAGACTTTTGGCCGCAATGTAGGGATCTTGGGACACAAGGTGAATCTCAGCATCGGACAGGGCGAAGTACTGACTACTCCGCTGCAGATGAATGCCTATTATGCAGCTATTGCCAATGGTGGCACCTGGATCCAACCGCATTTACTGAAGCAGACTGTGGGACGGGCACGCCTTACCCGTGAGCAGGTGGAACGGGTGCAAACAAAGCAATTGCCTTTTAGCCAGGCCGATCTAAGGATCATCCATGAAGGACTTTATGCAGTGTGTAATAGCCCTTATGGCACAGCGCGTAGTGTGCAAGTGCCCAAAGCTCAGACCTTTGGCAAAACCGGCTCTGCTGAAAACTTCATGGGCAAGAAAACGCACGCCTGGTTTTGTGGATATATCGTGACGGACAAACCGGAGATCGCGGTAACCGTATTTATGGAAAATGCCGGAGGTGGCGCGGCCATGGCAGCTCCGGTAGCCCGGCAGATTTTTGACTTTTATATGGGTAATATCGAAGATATTAAACGTCCGGCAGTACTCCCTCCGCAATTCAGAAGTGCCGAGGATCTGGCTGCAGAAGCGGCTCAGCTTTCCGGGCAAGATCGTGCACCCGAAGCAGATATGAAGCAGGAAAACAGTGAAGAAATTCATCCTGATTAACCACAAGAAGTTTGACTTTATCCTGTTGGGTATGCTTGTAGTGCTCATTGCCGTAGGTTTTGTGGCGATTTTCACCGCTTCAACCACCGTGATCAGCGATCAGATAATGACGGCCAATCACTGGTGGAAGCAGATCATCTTTGCCGTCATTGCTTTTTTGGCCATAGCTCTTCTGCTCAAGCTGCCCATGCCCATCTTTGATATCCTGATAGTACCAGCTTTTGTGCTGAATGTGCTGGCTTTGATCTTGGTACTTTTCGCGCCTACGGTAGCTGGTGCACACCGCTGGTTTAGCATCGCCAATATTAATTTTCAGCCCTCAGAGAGTGCGAAACTGCTCACGATTCTGATGGTGGCGCGCTATATCAGCAAAGAGAACCTCAGCGAATACAAGCAGATCCTGTATGGCTGGGGCATCATGATCGTGCCGGTGATCTTGATCATGATCGAGCCGGATTTTGGCACCACTCTGGTTTTCTGGGCCAGCCTGATGGCCATGTTCATTGCAGCCGAAGTTCCCCTGTTTTTTATCGTTTTAATGATCTCCCCCGTGGTCTCAGTGATAGCATCGCTGCATTGGCTAGGCATCGTGATCTGGATTGCTGTTTTGGCCTTTTTGCTGCTGCGGGCAGGGCTTTCTTGGGTGGCGATCACTGTGGCCGGCATCATCAATACCTTCATAGCTCTCATCACACCAGTGTTTTGGATGGGGCTCAAAGACTATCAGCAAAACCGTATACTCACCTTTTTGGATCCCACCCGCGATCCCCTGGGCGCTGGATATCAGATCATTCAAGCCAAGATCGCCATCGGCAGTGGCTCTTGGGCCGGCAAAGGCTGGCTGCTGGGCACACAAAAGAACATGAATTTCCTGCCGGAGCATCACACAGACTTCATCTTTTCCGTGATCGGGGAAGAATTTGGTTTTGTGGGTTCGATGTTCTTGATATTACTGTTTTTTGCCTTCTTTGCCCGTTTGATTCACTGTGTTTTTCAATTGAAAGTTCGTGAAAGAAAGGTTGCCACTGCTGGCATAATGGCTTATCTTATGTTTCAGACTTTCATCAATATCGGGATGAACATTGGTTTGGTACCCGCTACAGGAATACCCTTGCCTTTCATAAGTTATGGAGGCTCAAACCTTTTGATCAACACCATTTCGGTGGCTGTCGTCCTGAAATACCTAAATGAAAGAGGTTTTATTAAATGAGATTTTGGATCTGTCTGCTGATGGCATTACTGCTCAGCTCCTGTTTTGTGAGTTCGTCTCTGCATTTTACCGAGGCCGATATTGAAGACAGCAGTAATCTGCTGCTGAATCCTGGCTTTGCGCCATATTCACTTTTGGGCGCAGAAGCTCTGCGTGGCTGGAATCTGCATGTAGAGCCCCCTCTCAAAGATTTTGATAAGATCAAAATCGATCCTACGGTCTCTCTGGAAGGAGATACGTCTCTGAAGATCTCTGCATCAGACAGAGATGTGATGTTGATCTCAGAACCCTTTAAGGTCCGCCGTTATGGTGGATATTATTCCAGACTGATGATTCATAGTGATAGCCCAAACCCTCCGCAGGTCAGCATGCAAATGATCACCTTTCGCGAGGATGGCAAAATCACAAATCGTTTCAAAAACAAAACACGCCTGTCCGAGGGCTGGAACCGCCTGGCTGTAAGTGCCGGATTTCTGCGTCCCGGAGTAGGCTGGGGTCGATTGTGCATCACCATCCCTCCTTTTGAGGAAGGAGCGGTCTGGTTGGACGATGCCGGCTCTTGGGAAGTTCATAGCTTTAGAATAGACTAATAATAATAAAATAACTTGACCATCTCAGCCTGTGTGCTATTTGGTCATGTATAGTACAAAAAGGAGACAAGAAAATGAAAAAACTAACTATCTTACTGCTGCTGGTTATGGTATCAGCATTAATGCTGTTTACCGCCTGCGCAAAAGACGACGATGATGTAATAACCGGGATTCCGGATATTACACCCGCAAATTATGATTGGGACATCACTATAATGGATGCCGATTTCAAGGCTGCAGATTATATGATTTGGGCCGATTGGCTGGGCAATAGCTCTGCAATCGATGTAAATGATGAATTCACCCTCGAAATTGATGGCACTTCCCATGATTTAATGGGTGGCTACGATGAAGGCGACTGGAGTTTCTTTACGCTCGCAGAATTCATCCCTGGCACACAGTATAACATGATATTCAAGAAGAATGACGTTCAAGTGGCCTCCCAAACCGTGAAAATACCCTATACTGCCAATGCAACCTTCCCCAGTACTTTTGATCCCACAAAAACTGCAAAAGTAACCTGGCAATTGACAGGAGACAGCAAGTATCAGGGTATCAGCCTTTTCACATCGGACAACGATGAGTATAATAAGAACCTTGCTCCCTCAGATCGCTCATTTACTTTCCCGAAAAATGCAGTGAATCCCCCTGCTACGGATGCGGGATACGGAATGATGATTCAAGAAGCTAATTTCGAAAAGTCCGGCAGAGTTGCCTTCAGCAGCTTCTCCTTTACCATGCAAGAGTATGGCCAGGGCGTAACTGCCAAGTTTGAAGCTTCAAACCTGCGTAAAATCGCTAAAAATATCCGCAAACAAATGCAATAAGCACTGTATTTGGAGTTCGAGGCGCTATCAAGCAGTAGCTTGGAGCGCCTTGGGCTTCAACTTTCCAATCTGACCCAATCACTCCCTTACACTTTTTACTGGACAAATCTCAACAATATCTGAACCTTGTCTTTATGATAAACGAGCTGGCATTTTGCCTGGAAAGCTCAACTATAAGGACAAGACGAGTCATGAAAGATATACTTACTCTCAGCGCTGACACGGCACCGTTTTACTGTGCTTACTTCATCCGCAGTCCTGCCCTCAAATTGAACAGCTTGGCCATTTGGCCAATAATAATCTAATGGAGATTTATCATGAAAAAGCTATCAATCATATTGCTGCTGGTCTCGATCTCGGCATTCCTGCTCTTTAGCGGCTGTGAGAAAGACGCTGAAGAAATATCCGGAATCCCGATTATCACGCCTGTGAATTACGATTGGGACATCTATTTTATGGAGTATTATGAATTGGATGCCAATGTGAATAAGTATATAGTCTGGGCAAAATGGCTGCACGAGAGCTCAGCGATTTCGGCAAATGATGCCTTCTCTATCCGTATCGATGGCGAGACCCATAACTTCGCAAAGTTTTTCAATGCAGGCTACTGGACGATCAGTGCTTCGCTGGATCTGGTGCCGGGCACGCAGTATGATCTGGTCTTCAAGAAAAATGGCGATACAGTGGCGTCCCAAGCCTTGAGGATGCCCTATCCAGCCAATGTGACCTTCCCTGCGAGCTTCGATCCCAGCAAGGCTGCAAGCATGAACTGGCAATTGGCAGAGGATAATAACTATCAGTTCGTAAACCTTACTTCCATGCTGAACGAAGACGACGACGATTGGAATAAAATCCTCTCGGCTTCTGATCGTTCCCTCACGTTTCCGGCAAATGCGGTAAAAAGCTTTGGCCCGGGAACGAATTACGACATGATGCTGGCACAAATGAATTTCGAGAAAAGTGACAGAGTAGCTTTCAGTAGCTTCTCAACTGCCAGCAAAAACTATGGCGCGCAATTACCCACCAAGCTTGGAATTTTAGAACTGCAAGCAATCGCCAATAAGATCCGCCAAAGAGTGAGATGAAGACTGTATCTGAAGTCAAATCGATCGAATGCCAGGTCATGGATACTTGACCCCTTTGCCTCAGACTTGCTTCTAAGATGTCTTGGACTCGAATTCACTTGAATATTCGAGTCAGCTCGACTCTAAAACATCTTAGAAGCAAATCAGGGGCAGGAACAATAAAAGGGCGTGGGATTGACTTTCTCCCTCATGGATAGCTTGAGATACTTAGCTGCTTTGGATAGTTTCGTTTCGGTCCCATACATGCCTCTACACTTTTTACTGGACAAATCTCAGCAAAATATGAAGCTTGTCTTTACAATAAAAGAGCTGGCATTTTGCCCATAAAGCTTGAATATAAGGACAAGACTGATTATGAAAGATAAACTTTTTCTCATCGATGGCACGGCGCTGTTTTACCGCGCCTACTTTGCCTTCATCCGCAATCCGCTGATCAACAGCCGTCAGGAAAACACTTCCGCGATCTTTGGCGTGGTCAATTCCTTTCTTACCCTCATCGACAAGATGGAGGCCAGATACATCGCTATTGCCTTCGATCGTAAAGCCCCCACCTTTCGGCATATAGACTATAAAGAGTACAAGGCAAATCGCCCTCCCATGCCGGATGATTTGCTGGCGCAATTGCCGGCGGTTCTGGAGTTTTTTGAACTGATCCAGATCCCCCAGGTGGGTGCCGATGGTTATGAGGCCGACGACGCTTTGGGCACGATGGGTGAGCATTTCAAACATGATTTTGAGATCGTGTATGTGACCAGCGACAAGGACTATTGCCAGCTCATCGAAGACGGCAGCAAGATGTATGACCCCATGAAGGACAGCCTCCTGGACAGCGCAGCCGTGCAGAAGAAATACGGGGTAGAACCGCAACAATTTATCGATTATCTGGCCTTGATGGGGGATAGCTCGGACAATATTCCCGGAGTGCGCGGCATCGGCCCGGTATCTGCCACCAAGCTGCTGAATGAACACAGGAGTCTGGAAGAGATCTATCAGAACATCGATGCAGTGGATCCGAAGTTCAGAGGCAAACTGATTGAGAATAAAGACAATGCCTTCCTCTCTCAGCATTTGGCGCGTATTGTGCTGGATGCAGAGCTCGAGCTTCCTCACAAGGACGCACTTGCCTTTGATCCGAAACGTTTAAGCCAGGCCTTGCCCTTTTTGCAGCATCATGAACTCAATACCTTGCAGCGCCGGATCGAAACGCGTTATCTCAGTGAGAATATCAAGGTGGAAGCGCATGAAGAACAGGCCGACATCTTTGAGAGCACCCAGCCCAGCAGAGAGGCTGTTGCGCCTCAGATGCAAACGGAATTTGAGCCCATATTGGTGGATAAAGAGTCTTTTGGCACACTGCTCAAAGATCTGGAAAAAGTGGACGTGCTCAGCCTGGATACCGAGACCGATTCCTTGGATTGGACCAGCGCTGCCCTGGTGGGAATTTCGCTGTCTTGGGAGCCCACCAAGGCCTACTATCTGCCTGTGGGACATCAGATGGCAGAGAATCTGGATCTGGAGAAGACCGTTGAGGCTCTGGCAAAGGCCTGCACAGGCAAGACCATAGTGGGGCACAATCTGAAGTTTGACCGGATGATTCTGAAGCGTCACGGCTGGCTGATTCCCGAGCCTTTTTTTGATACCATGATCGCAGCCTACGTCCTGGATGCTGGCTTCTTTACCTTCTCGCTGGACGATTGTGCGGCTCGTGAGCTAGGCTACCGCATGCAGCCCATCACAGATCTCATTGGCAAAGGCGCCAAGCAGATCAGTTTTGATCTGGTCTCAGTGGCGGACGCTGGTCCCTACGCAGCAGAAGACGCCTGGGCCACCCTGGCTTTGTACAAAGTTTATAAGGCCAGATTGGAAAATAGCCCTGCCAAAAATGTGTATTACGCAATGGATTTGCCCCTGATGCCGGTCTTGATGCAGATCGAAGAACTGGGCGTCAGCATTGATGAAAAGATGCTTGCCGTGATCTCGCACCAGCTCAGTATTGAGATCCTAAAGCTCACCGAAGAGATCTATGAGATCTCTGGATATGAATTTAATCTGAACAGCACCCAGCAATTGGCCATCTTGCTCTTTGATGAGATGAAGCTGCCGGCCAAAAAGAAAACCAAAACCGGGTATTCCACAGATAGCAGCGTGTTGGAAGCCCTCGCAGAGGACTATGAGATCGCCTCCAAGATCATGGATTACCGGCAGTTGGTGAAGCTGCAAAGCACCTACGTCAGTGCTCTGCCCCGGCTGGTGAATCCTGTAACCCACCGCATTCACTCTTCCTTCAATCAGTGTGTGGCCTCCACGGGCAGACTTTCCTCCACGAATCCCAATCTGCAAAATATCCCTGTTCGCACAACTATCGGGCGTGAGATCCGCAAAGCTTTTATTCCCGGTAACGACGACTATCTGATTATGTCAGCGGATTATTCGCAGATTGAGCTCAGGCTTTTAGCCCTGATGTCTGGTGATGCACGGATGCTCAAAGCTTTTGAGGATGGTATCGATATTCACAAACAGACAGCGGCTCAGATCAATGGTATAGATTTGAAAGACGTGAGCAGCGATATGCGCCGGGCTGCCAAAACCATCAATTTCGGACTCATGTATGGCATGGGACAGCGGAAACTGGCGCGGGATCTCAGCATCTCACAAACTGAGGCCAAGACTATGATCGAGAACTACTTCGCCCAATTTCCCGCCATCAGCAATTTTAAAGCAGAATGCATCGCCAAAGCCCAAAGCACAGGCCGCGCTATGACCCTTTTTGGCAGAGTGCTGGATCTACCGGGCATCCTGAGCAAAAACAAAGGGACCAGTAGCGAAGCAGAACGCATTGCGGTCAATATGCCCATTCAGGGTAGTGCTGCAGATATCATCAAAAGAGCGATGCTGGTGATCCATGCCAGAATCAAATCTGAGCCCAGAATTCGCATGATCATGCAAGTGCACGACGAATTGGTTTTTGAGGTTCATAAGGACTATGCTAAAGAGGCAGAGACTCTGGTGCGGGAAGAAATGGAAGCAGCGCTGCCGGAGCAGTACCGGCAAAAGATCCGTTTATCTGTGGAGGTAGGAATCGGCAAAAACTGGTATGAAGCCCACTAAGGGAGGTCTTTGTGCTGCTCCAAAAGATGCGAGCCTTTGCGGATGCGCACTAACCAGTAGATCACGAAGAAGATCAAGAGCAGGCCTACCGCGCCCACCACAAAGACGAACCAGGGCAGCTCTTTTTCAAATTCCGCTGTCATCAGTTCATGGGTGTTCCACATCTTGGCGGTGTCGTAGCTCCAATTCAAGGTCTTTCTCCTGAGATCCGCGTTTTCGGGCAGAGCGTTTGTCTTTACAATTCTCCAGGGCACATGCAGTTTGTAATTCCAGATCGGATTATCGGCATGGATTTGGCTAAAATAGTCTTCCAGATCATCATCCCCTTCCGCACTGCCCAAAGCTATGCGGCGTTTGAAGGTGATCTTGCGTCCGGGTTCTTTATTGAGTGTGATTTTGCCCCAAAAATCTGCGGCTCCGAGCTGGTCGTTTACATTGTTAAAAGATTCTATGTTCTTGAATTTGAAGGTGATATCGTAGATTACGTCTGCGCCCCTGCGTTGGACATTGTAGCTGATCAGATTGATGCCTGGAAGCCCTGCTTTGCTTAGTATTTCTTCCGGATTTTCGTAAGGGGATCTGTACACAATGCGCAATTTGGCCTTGCCTGAGCCGTCTCTATGCAGCCAGAGCTCTTCATCGTAGTGCACGCATCCGCAGAGCGCAATCAACGCCAGCAGGCTGATTACAAGCCGTTTCATCTGATATCCTTCCTCGAGTTTAGATTTCTAATAACCTTAAAACAAAGTATCGTTCTTTTGGCAAGGATTATTTCAGCATGGGGTGATATTCTCATATTTTAGGCATTTCCTTGCTCAGTAGTCAGAGCCATGAGAAGGATCATAGCTTATTTATCTTCAAGAATAAAACTCCTGATATAAACGTGGATAGTACTCCTTCTTTTGCTTTGAATCCGTCACTAATTCACTTTTGAGCCTTTCTATATAGCTGCTGTTTAGTATATGTGCGGAAGACACTGTTTTCAAAGCTGCTGCTAAAACCCAAATGCCACTCCTTTGACTTGTCCCATCATACGTCTTTTTCATGGGAAGCAGATCGGGGAAAAGGCGGATATTGCCTGCCTCATCGTAAGGCATATTTGAAGCTGGGTGTAAAGAGTCACCCAAAACTGCAAATGGGCGTTGCTGTGACAAGTGGGGATAAAGGCTTATGGGGTAGGGATATATGACGGACTGGTTTTAGACTGTGTCACACCGACGTTTGGACTTTTATGGACGTTTTTGATCACCATTTCGACTCAGAGATGAACCCAGTAGCTGTCTCCGGAACGCATACACCGTTCCCGCCCTTTCATTGGAAGTGCAGGACAACCACCACATTGCAAATAAATGACTAAGATACTATCAGAGTTGAATCAAGCCTCGAAACCTCCCGACCACTCAAATTTAATCAAGATGTAGTTGGTCTCAGTTTAGAAACTAACGCTTGTTTTAAGGTAGATGCTTTGACTGGTAACATCATATAAGTGATAGACTGTTGGATTTGGATCAATACTATAGGAATAGTGATCTGCCTTGCTTTGATATCCCAAGTTGACCCGCAGAATTTTAGTGACCT
>JAJBAW010000066.1 GCA_020532545.1 Candidatus Cloacimonadota bacterium
GCTTTACACTACTTCGGCCTCACATTACTGTAAAATAATCTCTAACATACCACTTGTCTCAAACAAGGCAAATTCGCCTGATAGGGACAGTACGTCAAATCCCCGGCTGGTTTTTCATGTAAACTCCTCAATGTCCAGCATCGGGGAGAGACTCCAGCTTGTGCCGGTATCCAGCTCCAAGATCTCTACATCCGCTTCCAGCACAAAGAGATCCAGGGGATCAAAAGACTGGATATCGGCGCTTCTGGTAATATACACCGGATGCTCGGCAGTGATGGCTTTACCCGCCACCAAAAGTCCGGCGATGGCGTAAACATCGCCCTTAAAACGAGGACCGGCAGTAAAATCTGTACATCCGGAAAGCAGCAGCAGTGCCAGCAGGCTAATTATTATAGATCTTACCATTTTACGTTCACTCCTATGAAAGGCAGTATGGGAAACTGGCCGCTGTCTTCGGTGAGCAAAGTCAGCTCGCCATTCTCATCCGGGCCTATGCTATAGTTTCTGAATCCCACATTCTTGCGGTTAAAGACGTTGATCACTTCAATATACGGTTCGATGGAGCCCCATCTAGTGAGCCACTCATATTTCGTGCTCAGATCCAGGCGGAAGTAGGCTGGCAGACGGTCGCGATCTTTGTAGGAATAGATGATCCCAAAATCTTCCCCATCGAAATAGATGCGTTCCGGGCGATCGGTGGGCTGCCCGGAATTGAGCGCGAAATTGACCCCGAGCTTGAAATCCGCACCAAAGAGCCTACGGCCTGTGAACTGGCTCAGATTGAAGGTTTGCACCACATTTGCGGCATAGGAGCGGTCGTATGCTGGGTAGTAGCTTTGCGCTTCATGCGTGTAGGGATCGATATTGCTGTCCTTCATGGTGCGCTTCGTCTTGCCTAGGGTGAGCCCCAAAAAGCCTTCCAAACCCCGCCAATAGGTTCTCAGCATGATATCTGTGCCGTAGGTATAGCCTCTGCCCTGATGAAATACATCGGCCAATTGGCCTGTTTCATTGTCCCATTCAAAATCGGTGGCGGAGTCGTATTCCAGGATGTTCTGGTAGGTTTTGTAATAGAACTCTATATCGAAGGCAAAGTCGCGGGCAAACTGGTTTTTATAGCCCAGCAGAAAGTGATGACTGCGTCCCGGTTTGAGGCTGCCATCCAGGGGAAACCAGACATCAAAAGGAGTGCTAAAATCCGCCGCCATCAGGGTGAGATATTGATGATACAATCCATAGCTGGCATACACGCTTTCGGCCAGATCCAGCTTGCGCCGAATGGAAAAGCGGGGGTCCAGATTCACATAAGAGGCATCCGGGATTTGCTCCAGATTCATATGCAGGCTCTGATACCAGGAGGCGCGCAAACCCGGTTGCAGGGTCCACAGGGCGTCCGGATCCCAGGTATCCTGGATGTATACGCTGCTGGTGAGCGAGGTAACCTCTATATCCGGCAAGGCGTTATCATCATATTGATAGGAGGAAGTGGCCCTCAGCCAGGTATCGTTGAATTTCACTTCCCAGCCAAAATCTGCCTGATGCTGATTGTTTGGTTTATAGGTGAGCATCGCTTTACTGCTGATGTCCTCGATGCCGTTATCACGGACAAAAAGCTGTTCACCTTCGCCTGAGATCTGCGCAAGATTGCTGGTAAAATCGCTGCCGGAAAGCACGAATTGGGAAAACAGCCGGGGACTAAAGAGGTGCACCCATTGCGTGGTGAGAGTGCGATTGCCCCAATCCAGCTTGATCACACTGCCGAAGTCAAAATTCAGCCGGTCCTTGCCAAAATAGGCACTGGTGGAGACCATATCCCGGGAACTGATATCCCAATTCAGTTTGAAATGACCATCGTAGAAATAGTAATCTGGCAGATCCGGCATAAACGCTTTGACCAGTTCCAGATAGGTGCGCCGGAAGGAGGCCATATAGCTCCCGTTTTGATTTGCCAGGCTCCAGGGACCTTCCAGAGTAGCGGAAGACGAGATAAGAGACCATCTGGCAGTGCCTTGATGGTGATCGCGATTGCCCTGGCGATTGGTTACATCCAGGACGCTGGACAGCCTGCCGCCATATTTGGCCGGATAAGCGCCCTTGATGAGGTTGATATTCTCCACCGCATCGGCATTGAAAGTGCTGAATACGCCCCCAAAATGATTGGGATTGTACACGTCTGTGTCGTCCAACATAATGAGATTCTGATCCGGAGAGCCACCCCGCACGTAAAGCCCTGAAGAGAAATCCGATATAGGCGCCACCCCCGGCAAGGCAAGTATCGCCCGGAATACATCCGCTTCCAAGGGAGAGACCACGCTTTTCACATCTTCCGTGGTGCTGCGAATGAGGCTGGGACGGATCTCCCGCCCTTCTTCATAATTTGAGCCGGTAACCCGCACGGTGGCAAGCTCGATGGCTGCTTCCACCAGGCTGAGCTGCAGATGCACGTCTTCCGCAGCAGCGCTGATGCTAAACTTCTGGGAAAGAGACTGATATGAGACCAGGCTCAGCTCCAGAGTGTAGGTACCCGCTTGGGCAATATCAATCACAAAATAGCCTTTTTTATTGGTCTGCATACCCGCCCCGGTTTCCGCCACACGCACGTTCACATACTGCATGGGCTCTTTACTGCCGGCCCGGCTTACGAATCCGCTCACAGTAGCAGCCTGGAGCGATAGGCCAAACCCGATAAAACATAAGAGCATCAGGATGCTGTATTTCAAATTCTTTCCTTTTTTAAAGTAGTCAAGTCTTAGTAGCCCCTCGAGATTTTGTTTTGAGGGCAAGTATCACAGTTAGATCACAAATCTCGGGTCGAATTTCGAGTCATAGTTTCGATCAATGTCTCAAGGTCTCAGAGCCCATCCTATCCGTCAATATCTTTCTTTGCTGACCTTCTTCCCTTTTCAATCCCGTTAGTTGCCTTGGCCCTTCTGCATAGCCTATGCTGAAGATGCCGTGAAGATAAGAGGGTTTTATCCTGCTATCTCCACGACATCTCCACGACAACTAACAGGGGAGCTAGTGTGGGCAAAGCGGATTCCGCCCCAACGTTAAAACCCTAAAACGCCACAACGCTAAAACCCCCATACGCTTTGAGCTTGACACGAAAGCCCCTGCACTAAAATTGAGAAAAATATTATATTATGGAAAGGTATATGACACGAGCTATTGTTTTACTGAGTGGAGGGATGGACTCTCTGGTCACAGCAGGGATCGCTAGGCAGGAATGTGATGAGCTGTATTTCCTGCACTTCTCCTATGGACAAAGGACCCAGCAGAAAGAACTTGCCAGCTTTCGGGCTATCGCGCAGCATTATCAAGCCACAGCCGCCAAGGTGATCGATTACCATTGGCTGGCCGAAATTGGCGGATCTTCGCTCACGGATTCCTCTATGGAGATTGTTACCGATACACCCAGCGGAATTCCCAATAGTTATGTACCCTTTCGCAATGCCACCATGCTCTGTGCCGCAACGGCTTGGGCGGAAGTATTGGGGGCGAAAGCCATCTATATCGGTGCCGTGGAGGAAGATTCCTCCGGTTATCCGGATTGCCGGCAGAGCTTTTTTGAGGCATTTACCAAGCTCATTCAGGAAGGTACCGTCAAGGCTGATATAGTGGTCAAAACTCCGGTTTTGCAGCTCAGCAAAGGTCAGATCGTGCAGCGTGGCATATCCATTGGAGCGCCATTTGAGCTGTCCTGGAGCTGTTACTTTGCAGAAGAAGCGGCTTGCGGGACCTGTCCCAGTTGCCTTTTGCGTCTGAAAGCTTTTGCAGAAGCGGGCCTGCCAGATCCCATTCCTTATGAGGTAAAACCATGAAAAACCATATCTTATTGATTATGACCGGAGGCACGATCTCCATGAAAAACGCGGGCAGCCTCGGGGTGGTGCCCAGCTCTGAATTGGCAGACTTTTTACAGCAATTCCCCCAGCTCGATAGCGTGGCAAATGTAGAGGTGATGGATTATCTGAATGTGCCCAGCCCCTATATGACTCCGCAGATGATGTTTGACCTGGCCAAGTTGATCGATACCAAGATTTTAGACTATGATGGCGTAGTGGTCACCCATGGCACAGACACCCTGGAAGAGAGCGCTTTTTTGGCGGATCTGGTACTCACCACTCGCAAACCGGTGGTTTTCACCGCAGCCATGCGCAGTGGTGGAGATTTGGGACTGGATGGCCCCCGCAATATAGTAGGCGGTGTGCGCGTGGCCAGTAACACAGAAAGCTTTGACAAAGGCGTACTGGTGGTAATGAACGACGAAATCCATACCGCCCGTGATGTGGTGAAATTCGATACCGGAAAGCTGGGCGCCTTTACCAGTCCGGGCCTCGGCCCTCTGGGCATAGTGGATCCGGATATGATAATGTATCACCGCGAAAGCCTCTACCGGGAAAACGTCTGGACCGAAGCCCTGGATACCAGAGTGGACCTGATCAAAGCGGTAAGTGGCATTGATGGCAGATACATAGACTGCAGCATTGCTAGCGGTTGCAGGGCCATAGTAATCGAGGCTTTTGGCCGGGGCAATCTGCCCAAAGACCTTATCCCCCACGTGCAAAAAGCTCTGGATCAAAATATCCTGGTGGTAATAGCCTCCCGCACCCATACTGGCAGAGTGCTTCCGGAATATGGCTATGAAGGCGGAGGCAAGGACCTCAGAGACCTGGGCTGCATCCTGGCCGGCGATCTCAAAGGCATCAAAATCCGGCTGAAACTCATGGCACTCTTTGGTAAATACAACGATGCCGATACCGTGCGACGGTTTTTGAAACAATCCCATGAAATGGAGTGAGTCATGAAAATAGCGTTTTTGGGTCCGGCTCCACCTTTTTTGGGCGGAATCTCTCAATTCACCAGCCATCTGGCCGATGAATTCGGCGCTGCCGGCCATGAAATCTGCTTTTTCAATTTCAAGCAGCAATATCCTGCCTTGCTCTTTCCTGCCGGTCGTCAAGAGGATGAATCCCAGCCCCAGCACTCTTCACAAAGGGTTTTGACCCCCTATCTGCCGCAGACCTGGAGGACAACTGTGAAGGCGATCAATACCTGGCAACCTGAACTGATCATTATCTCCTGGTGGGTACCCTTTTTTGCGCCTGCCTTCGGGTACATCATCCGACGCATCAAGAATTGCCGTAAAGTCATTTTGGCTCATAACATCGTCCCTCATGAACAGTGGCCGCTCACCCGTAATCTTTTACGCTATGTCTTTACACCTGCGGATGATATTCTGCTGCTCAGCAAATCCTGTTTGCAGGATCTCAAGGCCTGGCTGCCAAACCGGGTGGTGAGGAAAGCTATTCTGGGCTTTCATCCCATCTATAGCACCCAGCAAGAGGAGACTAGCAAGACTAATGTTTTGCCCAGACTGCTCTTTTTTGGCCTGATCAAAGACTATAAGGGACTGGATACTTTGCTTGCGGCTATGCCTATTATCAGGGAGGCGATCCCCCAGGTCAGACTTCAGATTGCCGGCTCTGTGTATGGCGATAAGACCATCTATACCAAGCAAATCGAGGATTTGGGGCTGAGCGATATCGTCGATACTGACTTCCGCTATATCAGCGGCGAAGAGGTCAGCGGCTATTTCCGTGCAGCAGACGTCTGCATCCTGCCCTACAAAAGCGCTACCCAAAGCGGGGTGACCGCTACAGCCTTTAGTTATGACACGCCTGTGATCGCCTCAAACGTAGGCGGGCTCAGCGAATATATCGAGGATGGTGTTACCGGACTTTTGATTCCACCGAAGGATCCAGAAGCACTGGCCGCGGCTGTAATCCGGTTTTACGAGTCCAAACTACTCTCCCCCATGCAAGAAGCGATTCGCCAGTACAAGGAAACCTGCACCTGGACCGATTTGGCAAAGCTGATCCTGAAGCGATGAAGATTCTGTTGATCACTTACTACTTTCCCCCTTGTGGAGGGGCACCGGTGCAGCGTTGGTTGCGCTTTCTGCCACATCTGGTGAGCCGTGGACATCAGATCACTGTAATCACCTCCAAAGGCGGAGATTATCCTTTTATAGATGAGAGCTTGTGTGAGAAGATTCCCCCGGCGGTGGAAGTGATTCGCGTTCCCGCCTTCAAAATGGCCGGAATCTGGCAAAAACTCAGCAGATCTGGTAGCGATATTCCCTATGGCAAGCTGCCGGAACAGCGGAAAGGGCTGAGCCGGCTTTTGATCTGGCTGCGTATGAATCTCATCATCCCCGATCTCAGAGTATTTTGGAATCCCAAGGCCTTGCGCGCCTGCCTTAGCGAACTGAGTCGCAAGCCTTATGACGCCATCATCACCACCGGTCCACCGCAGAGCACACATCTGATCGGGCTGAAGCTGCGCAAGAGACTGCGGATGAAGTGGTTTGCCGACTTCCGTGATCCTTTCAGCCAGATCCACTACCTGAAGCTCAACCCTCCTTCACGGCTCAGCTTGGCTATGCATAAGTATCTGGAAAAGAAGGTAATAAGCAGCGCCGATCTGAATCTGGTGGTCTCGCAAGGGATTGCTGATGCTCTGCCTGAAGGCCGCAAACTGGTGATCCATAACGGTTATGATCCGCAGGACTTTGCGGGTATCGAATACGCTCCTGCGGAGCTGATGCGCATCAAGTATATCGGCCAGTTTACTCAGGGGCAGGATATCGGGCTGATTTCGGCTTTGTGCTCCCGTCTGAACAGGCCCTACAGCCTTAGCCTGATCGGCAGCAAAATAGGGGAACAGGAAGCAGATCAGCTCAGAAATGAGACTTCTAACAGCCTGACCATCAAAGCATTTGTCCCGCATGCTGAGGCTGTCCGTGAAATGGTGAATAGCGAACTCCTGCTACTCATCGTGAACGATTATGAGGGCAATCGCGGAATGCTCACCACCAAACTCTTTGAATATCTGGCCTCCCGCACCCCGATTTTATGCTTTTCTGCTGGCGACACAGCCGCAGCCCAAATCATAGCGGAATGTCAGGCTGGTAAAAGCTTTGGCTATCAGCAGATATCTGAGGCTGCTGTCTGGGTGAATGAGCTGACCCCAGGCAGAAAAACTGAGGGCGATATACTTTCTTATAGCGCTCTGTATCAAATAGATAAACTGGATAAGGCCTTACGCAGCTAAATTTGTGTTTGACAAGATCAGCCCCTTACATATTGTGGTTTAAATACTAAGCAAGAAAGAGGAAAACATGCCACAACACAAATCTCCACGCAAACACATGATTACAGACAAGAAAAGAGCCGCCCGTAACAACTACGTGAAGCGCACTATCAGAACCCTCACCAAAGAGCTGGAGCAGCGTCCTGCAGATGCTGCAGCCCAGCTGAGTGAGCTCTATTCTCAATTAGATAAAGCCGCCAAAAAAGGTGTGATCCACAAACGGACCGCTACCCGCAGAAAAGCCCGTCTGGCCGCCTTCGTAAACAAACTGGAGAAATAAAGCTTTAGCAACACTCGGAGGGATGGGTGGCAAAAAAGAAAAAGCGGAAGCGCCGCAATATCCTGATCAGGATTCTGCGGGGCCTCGTTTTTATACATCTAGGATTTTGGGGGATTGTGGCATTGCTGTGTCTTATTTACAGCGTTGTCAATCCCCCTGTCACTCCCCTCATGATCCAGCGTTATATAGTGCGCGGGCATCCCATCTACAAACGCCGATACCTCAAACTGGAAAAGATTCCCCAGCGCACCCAGAATATGCTGATCGCTTTGGAAGACGGCAATTACTACTCGCACTATGGCTTCGAATGGAAGATGGTGCGTGAGGCCTATGCCAGAAACAAAAAGGCGGGGAAAATCCGCTTTGGCGGCTCCACACTCAGCAATCAACTGGCCCGCACTCTGTTCCTCACCACAAAACGCAACTATCTACGCAAGTATCTGGAGGTACAGGTTACTGTGATCATGGAAATCACCATGAGCAAGAAACGTATGCTGGAGCTATATTTCAACTACGTGGAATGGGGCAAGGGCGTCTATGGCATCGAAACAGCGGCCCGGGCCTATTTCAGCACTAGCGCTGCCAACCTAAACCGAAACCAGAGCATGCAGATGCTGAGCATCCTCACAAACCCCATCAAATACACGCCACACACTTGGGCCAAATCGGCCTCGGCTAGAGAACGGATGCGCTTTTTGCAACGTTATTTCTAAATGGAAGAACGCTTTCTCTATCATATCTGGGATGAAGGTCATCTGCGATCTGATCTGAGAACGGCAAGCAAACTCCCCGTCAAGATCGTTTATCAAGGACAATTCAATACCGCCCGCGGACCGGATTTTAAGAACGCCATCATCGAAATTGCCGGTGAGACCAAACGGGGCGATATCGAGATTCACATCAAAACCTCGGACTGGCAAGCGCACAACCATCAGGAAGATGCCTATTACAATCAAGTTATCCTGCATGTGGTACTGCGAGACAATTCCAGCTATCCTTACACCATCCTGGAAGATGGCTCCCCTGTGGAGATTCTGAGCCTGGAAGAACAGCTCAGTGAAGACATCCAAAAGCTTCTGGAGCAGCACGATGAAAGCGCCAAACCTGCTGTATATTGCGATCTGCTCTCCGCTATCGATAGCGATCATCTCAAAGCCATCCTGCACACTGCCGGAATGCGCAGATTCTCCGGAAAACTCAAACGCTTTAATACCGCGCTCAGCCTCAGCAGCTTCGATCAGATCTTCTATGAAGGCATCTTCGAAGCCCTGGGTTATGACAAGAATAAACTCAATACGCTCTACCTCGCCCAAAGTCTGCCCCTGAAGACCCTGGCGGAATACAAGGCAGCCGGGATGAGTAAGCTTCAGCTCTGCGCCATTTATCTCTGTGCCTCCAAACTGCTCAAAAGGGACAGCGGCATGCTCGATGAAAGTGTGATAGCAGACCTGTGGCGGGAATATGAGAAGCAGCCCTGGCAGGGCCAGAAGATCAATATCGATTGGCAGCTCTTTCGCATCCGCCCGCAGAATCACCCCCTGAAGAGGCTGATCTATATCAGTGATCTGATCTGGGAACATCTTGATGGAGATCTACTAAAGAGTTTTATCGCCGCTACCGAGTCCGAAACGAACCTGCATAAAGCCTTTGGCGGCATGTGGATCCCCCGCACTCCTCATGCAGACCTGAAGCCGCAAACCTTGGGGAAAAGTGTGCAGAACAACATCTATCTGAATATCTTCTTGCCAGTAATGGCTCTGTGGCACCAGAAGATGTCGTCAAATGCAGAAGCTGTATATCAGGCCTACACGGACTTCTGCCCGCTGCAGGAGAACTATATCACCCGCTTTATGGAGCGCTATCTGAATCCTTCACAGATCAAGCTGGCCAATAGCCGCGCCATCTATCAACAAGGCCTGATGGACATCTATCACCGCTATTGCAATTGGCACTACTGCTCCGAGTGTCTGAAAAGGGCGAAAGACTGAAATCTTAGTTTAGTCTGAAAGTCTGGCGATGCTCAATGCAAGCGCCAACGCGGTTCAAGGCCTCGTAGTGTCTCAATGTACCGTAACCTTTATGGGCGGCAAAGCCGTAATCAGGATAGCTGCCATCCAGAGCTATCATCAGCCTGTCCCGGTGCACTTTGGCCAGGATGGAAGCGGCCGCGATGCAGGCATGAATCTGATCTCCCTTGATTACTGACCAGCCGGATATATCGCCGGGCAGGTCTTTGCCATCTACCAAAGCGTGATCAGCCTGTTCCTGCAAAGCCTGATAGACTTTGCTGAAGCCCAAAAGGCTGGCCTGGCGGATGTTTATCATATCAATGGTAGGAGCGTCGATCTCAACGAGCGAGTACGCCACTGCCCGCTGAATAATGCAGTCATAGAGTAAATCCCGCTTTTTGGCAGAGAGCAGCTTGGAATCGTTCAGTCCAAAGATGGGATCATTGTAGTTCAGGATTACTGCTGCAATCACCACCGGCCCTGCTAGAGCTCCACGTCCCGCTTCGTCTATGCCCATCACGCTTTGCAGCCCGAACTCCTGCATGATGAGGAGATCAGACTGATAGTTCATCTTTGCTCAGGACAAAGAAGATACGGTAATGACGATGATCGATGCCGGAGATTTTCTTGGGATAGTAGTTTGTTTTGTGGTTCGTGCTGTGCACTGCCTTGATTTGCAGCGGGGAGTTTTGGATCAGCTCGATCAATTCATGCACCATATAGACCCGTTGCTGATGTTCTTCTTCCTGCAGGCTATAGCTTGCCCCCCAGCGTTTGAAAAGATGCAGACGGGAGGTTTGCCGCCTCTGCCCCATCTCATAAAAAGACTCGTGCAGGAGGCCGGAATCGTGGTCCTTGACCCAGTGACTGCTATCAAAGAAATTCTCCATGCTATTGAGCAGAGTGGAGATGTCAAAGATGAACAGCCCTCCTTCTGCCAAAGCTTTGGACACTTCCTCAAGGCAAGTGCTGATCTCTGCTTTTGAGCTGAGATAGTTGATGCTGTCAAAAAGGCAGAGGATAAGATCGTAGTCTCTGCCGGGAATGGGATCGGTCAAAGAAGCTTGATAGAGATTGGGTTTGAGCTCTTTCCGGAAGGCATTTTCCAGCATCTGATAGGAGATGTCGCAGGCATCCACCTCGGCGCCGGATTGCACAAAGCGGCAGGCCACATTGGCAGTACCGCAGGCCAGTTCCAGCACCTTTTTCTGAGGACGGCCGGAGTAGATCTTGTGCCAATTCGTCAACAGGCCGTACCAGAGATCGTAATCCACATGCGCCATATAGTTGTCATAGCGATCGGCAAAAAAGCTATAGGCACCGGAGCCATCCTTCAGGCAGATCTGCGCTGTCATAAAGGGAATCATTTTGGGATCAGTGATCTGTCCGCAAAGCTTTTCGGCAAAATGAAAGGCAGTGCGAAAGGCATCGGGACGATAGCGCCAAAGCTCCGCTCCCAAACACAGATGAAAGCTCTCCTGGGCCAGGATCAAGTGCATAAAGTCCTGCGGAGCTGAGCTCAAAACCGTATTCACCAGCTCTTTCTGCGTGCATATCAAGAGCTTGAGCGGCGAGGGATCATCATAAAACTCACTCAGATATCCTAATGAATGAAAGCCGTAATCTGCCAAGAGCCCCGCAGCCTTAGCATCAGAGGATAATATATACAAAGCGTGAGTTTGCAGAAACTTGGCCAGTTTCTCGGATACAGAATCCGGCAGATACACAATGCCAAAATACCGGCAGATATGCAGACTGACAGACTCTCCCCAGAGCGCTTTGGCCAGGGCAAAATCCGGGCAGACCAAAATCTCGCCCGTCACTTCAGCTTCCGCTTTGTATTCGGAGACCAGTTGCCAGCTACTGAAGTCCTGCAGAGGATAAAATCTCAGTACTTTTGCATTTACCGAGTCCTCTAGGAGCAGCTTCAGCTTCATGTATTTTTGTCGCTACTTCCAGGCTTGCTGAGCTCTATTCCGTCTTTACACAGCTCGCATTCTTCCGGTTCCCAGAACGGGATATCGATGGAGAGCAGGCTTTCCACCGGCAGGCCAAAATCCAGCTTGCCTCCGCTGCGATCTGCGATCAGGCCGATCGCCACGATCTCTATGCCTCTGGCACTGGCGCATTTGATCACTTCCTGGACGCTGCCTCCGGTGGAGACCACATCTTCGATGATCACGGCTTTTTTGACCTTAGTTAGATCAAAACCGTCACGGAAGCACATTTGGCCGTCTATTCTTTGGGAAAAGATAAAGCCTTTTTCGAGTATGCGGGCTACGTCAAATGCCAGTACGATGGCTCCAAAAGCCGGACCGATCACTGTATCAAAGTCGTATTCCTGCAGCCGTTTGGCCAGTCTGTTGCAGAGCACATGAGTAGCCGCGGGGTTTTGCAGCACGCGGATCTTTTCGATGTATTGACTGCTGTGATTGCCGCTGGTAAGCTGAAAGTGTCCTTCCAAAAGAGCATTTTCCTGCTTTAAGATATTGGTGCAAAGATAGCTGTCGTCCAGGTTTTCCAAAAGCTCGCTAGCCTCTGTTTCAGCATCGGCAAATACTTGCAATTCTACCATATACATATCTCCAGCCATGGAGGGATACAAGCTGAGGATGCGCTCATTTTGCAAAAAGACCTCAAACCCGGAATCTTCCAGGAATCCTTTGGCCATTTCTGCTTCAAAAATATCGGTGTAACTCGCGATCGTTACCAGATTGTCTTGCATTCTTTGCTCCTTATGCTCAGAAAATGGGGGTGGAAACCACCCCCGGGATTTTCTATAGTTATTTAACAGCCTTCGCCGATCTCAATTCCGCGTTTGATCGCTTTGAGATTCAGCTCCAAAAGTTCAGGATTTTTGGCTTTCATATAGCTGGTGAGATCATCTTCCATACTTTGGTATTTGATCAGACCAGTTTTACCGATGATCACACCGATGGCCAACATGTTCAGCACCATGGGATTACCAATCTCATTGGCGATGTCGCTCAGAGGAGCGGCAATCTTGACGATATCATCACGTTTGCAGCCATGGGGGCACATATTGGTGTTCAGAATCAGCAGGCCTCCAGGGCGGATGGACGGGGCAAATTTGTCGATGGAGGGTTGATTCAGCGCCACCAGTATATCGGGGAAACTCACGATGGGAGAGGCAATCTCTTCATCCGAGACCACGGTGGAAACGTTTGCAGTTCCGCCGCGCATTTCTGGACCATAGGAAGGTAGCCAGGAAACGTTTTTCCCTTCTTTCATGCCGACTTTGGCGATGAATCTACCGATTGTGAGTACGCCTTGTCCACCAAAGCCTGCGCAGATTAATTCCGTAGTCATTATTCCACTCCTTCGCCTTTGTCTCTCAGGCAGCCCGGTTTGAAGAAGGGCAGCATGTTTTCTTTGGCCCAGTCGCGGGATTTGATGGGATCCAGGCCCCAGTTTGTGGGACAGGTGGAAATCAGCTCTACAAAGGTGAATCCGCGGCCTTCTTTATTATACTTAATGGCTTTGGAGACAGCTTTTTTGGCTTTGAGAATATCGGCTGGGGTTAGTAATGAAACCCTTTCGATGTAATAAGGTGCCACCAGGGTGTTGAGGAGCTCACATACGCGGATGGGGAAGCCCACATCGTCGGTATTTCTGCCATAAGGGCTGGTGGTAGTCTTCATTTCGGGAAGGGTGGTGGGCGCCATCTGTCCACCGGTCATACCGTAGATGGCATTGTTTACGAAAAATACGGACATGTGTTCGCCACGGTTTGCAGCGTGCACGATCTCAGCGGTGCCGATGGCGGCGAGATCTCCATCTCCTTGATAGGTGAAGACATGCATATCGGGAAGAGCCCGTTTCATGCCTGTGGCCACTGCCGGAGCGCGTCCATGAGCGGCTTCTGCCATATCAAAATTAAAGAATTTATAGGCAAAAACGGAGCAGCCCACAGGGGCCACACCCATCATTTGATTGATCAGACCATGTTCATCGATGGCTTCCGCTACGAGGCGATGCGCCACGCCATGCAGACAGCCAGGACAATAGGTAAAAGGTACATCAGTTAGAGCTTCGGGTCTGGTTGCTATTACTTGCACTACGTTACTCCTTCAAAGCCTGTTCAAGCTTTACTTTAATCTCTGCAGGGGTAAAGACCACTCCACCCACTTTGCCCCAGAAATCCACCGGCACTTTGCCTTCTACGGCGATTTTCACATCGTCCAGCATCTGACCGGTATTCAGTTCAAAGACATAGACTTTCTTCACATTGGGACCAATGGCTTTTTTCACATCTTCATAGGGGAAGGGCCAAACGTTGATCGGGCGAATGAGGCCCACGCTTTTGCCCAGTGCTTTGACTTCGTTGATGGCGGATTTCACCACGCGGGAAGCTGTTCCCCAGGCCACGCAAAGAATCTCGTTATCATCAGAGATATTGAATTCTTCAAATTTGATTTCGTTTTTCTCGATCTCAGCATATTTCTTGTAGAGATTGTTGACGTGTATTTCCAGCATTAAGGGGTCGATCTCCAGAGAATTGATTTCATGGTGATGCTTTTTGTCCCCATCTTCATTGGCCTGGATGCACCAGGACTTGTGTTGAAGCCACATGTCGGCAATCTCTGCATCGGTCTTGGGGGTCTTAAACTCTACTGGTTCCATCATTTGTCCCAACATCCCGTCTGCCAGAATCATCACTGGATTCAGGTATTTATCGGCCAAATCAAAGGCTTCGGAAGCCATATCGGCAAATTCCTGCACGGAGCTGGGAGCCATCACGATGAGGCGATAGTCACCATGTCCGCCACCTTTTGTGGCCTGGAAATAGTCACCTTGAGCCGGCTGGATATCACCCAAACCGGGGCCGCCGCGCTGCACGTTGATAATCACGCAAGGCAATTGTGCGCCAGCGAGATAGGAGATTCCTTCCATCTTGAGCGAAATGCCAGGTGAGGAAGAAGATGTCATCACCCTCTTGCCACAACCAGCCGCGCCATAAACCATATTGATGGCGGATATTTCGCTTTCGGCCTGGAGAAAGACTCCATTTACTTTTGGCATCATGCGTGCCATATACTCGATCAATTCACTCTGAGGAGTGATGGGATAGGCGAAATACAATCTGCAACCACTGCGAATAGCAGCTTCCGCTACAGCTTCATTTCCTTTCATTAATATCTT
>JAJBAW010000067.1 GCA_020532545.1 Candidatus Cloacimonadota bacterium
GTGTCTTGCGGATGGTAGTGAATGTGCACGCTGCGCAGGCCATTATCAAAGCGCTGCAAGAGGCTTTCTTCCACCCTGTGTGAGATCTCATGTCCTTCGTCCACAGAGATGTCGCCGGGCACGCTAATGGTCATGGTGATTGTGTAATAGGGCCCCACGCGGTGAATACCCAATTCCTGGATCCCCTTTACACCCTCTACCAGCAGTGTTATATCTCTGATTTCGCGGCCAAAACGGGCATCCGGCACCCGGTCCATGAGTTCACCAGAGGATTGCATGATGATCTCCACCCCGGTTTTGATGATGTATATTGCCACCACCGCCCCGGCTGCAGGGTCCATCCAGAAGTAGCCCATTCTACCCAACACTATACCTGCGATCACCGCCACGGCTGCCATGATGTCATTCAAATGGTCGTTTGCCAGAGCGCGCAGGGTGGGATTATGAGTTTTTTCGTAGGATTGTTTGGTATAAAAGTACAAGCCCAATTTCAGAATAAAAGTGCCAATCGCGATCACCAAAGCCAGAGTCGTGGCAGATCTGCCGATTTCGACCTGGGTGAAAAGCGCATAGACCTTATTGATGCTTTCCAGAAAGATGGCAATTCCCGTGGTCAGGATGAAAGCGCCCACCACGATGGCAGCGATGGATTCGAGCTGCCTGTGCCCGTGAGGATGCTCTGGATCAGCCGGCTTTCTGGCCTGTTTCATAAAGATTTTGACGGCGATGTAATACACTGCATCGGAGGTGGAATTCACCCCATCTGCCAGCAGAGCCGGGCTGTATCCCAAGATGCCGATACTGGTTTTGAGTGCAGCCAGAACTATGTTGCAGATGAGCCCCAGATTCACCGTCAAAGCGGTGACGCCATCACGATCCCGCATTATCTATCTCCATTATGTCAAAAAAGGTTTCATCTGGGAAAGCAGCACGGATCTGCTGCCGAAAATCGTCTGCAGCTACGGCATCTTTGCCGATAGCGGTGGAATTGAGTGCAAAAGCCTTGATTTTGAAGGGGATCAGGCAAGTCACCTGGCAGCTTTTCAGGAAGTTTTGCAGATGAAGTTTACTCAATTTAAGGCACTCAGGATGCCGGAAGATAATCTTGAGCTCGCCTTTGGCCAGGGGTTTGGCCAGTTTCTCATAGAGGCTGTCTGTAAAAGAAGTGGGGATATACAGCGCCTTGGTTTCGCGTTCCAAAAGCTCCATGAGCTGCTTTTCGTGCTGGATCAAACTCTCAATCTTACTGCCCTGCCAGCGGGATTTATGTTTGATCAGGATTTCATCTGCCCGCTTTAATCTACGGAATTGGTAGCTGCTAAGCTCGGCCTGAGGGAGATCGCGCAGCATGATCAACCGTTTCACCTCTGTGATGATCTGCTCTATACTGCCATAGCTGGCACCAACCAGTAGGATCAGCGCATCGATGGCATCTTCCATGGCGATGGATTTGCGGTCCAAAGAGCCATCTACCAGGACCTTCTGTGCACCCAAAGCCCTAAAGTGGGCCATCAGTTTAGCCTGTTGCAAGACAGAGGAAGGACCGGTGATCTGGGTTTTCAGGGGCTGCAAAGCTTTGGCCAAAAACAGCTTGCGATTGCTATGAGTAAATGCAGAAAGCACCTGAATCTTGCTGCATAAAGCATCCAGGCTCTGGGCATCGCAGCAAAACAGCATACCGGTGTGCAGGCTGACCTGCGGTTTATGAGTCTTAAATACCAGGTCCTTTTCTTCGCCATCTATGCCGGTGGTCATCACTGCCCACTTTAGGGAGGGAAAATCCGCCAGAATCGCGTTCAAGAGCGAGGTCTTGCCGGAGTTTTTACTGATTCCCACCAAGGCTAGGTTACGTGTAGCCCTGGCGGTAATCAAGTTCTTCATAAGCAATAGTTCTTAGGGTTTACGGCGCTGAAGCCTTTTGGTATCGGTGGGCTCGAGGCTGATCTTTTTGCCTTTCAGCAGCTTCATCACACCTTCACTGCTCTCACGTTCTTTAGAGCAGAGATCACGATAATTTGCATCATCCAAAGCTTCAAAGCCAGGCTCTGTATAGCTGGTGATGACTCCTTCATAATTGCGCAAAATCACGCGGCCGGGCATCTGGGAAACTATGTAATTTGGCATCACGGGAATCTTGCCACCACCACCGGGAGCATCTACCACAAAGGTAGGCACACAAAGGCCGCTGGTGTGTCCGCGCAGAGATTCGATGATCTCAATGCCCCGGGAAATGGGGGTGCGGAAATGGGCGATACCTTCGGTGAGATCGCATTGATAAACGTAATATGGTCTCACGCGATTGCGCACCAGCTTGTGCACCAAGGCTTTCATCACGTCCACATGGTCGTTTATGCCTTTTAGCAGCACAGACTGATTGCCCATGGGCAGTCCGGCCTCAGCGATCATCGCCAAAGCTTTGATAGAGGGCTCAACGAGCTCCTGGGGATGATTGAAATGGGTGTTCAGCCACAGATTTGGATACTTCTTCAAAACCTGCATCAGTTGCGGAGTAAAGCGCATGGGCAAAACCACCGGGGTACGGGTGCCCAATCTGATAATCTCCACATGTTCGATTTTGCTAAGGCGACCCAGAATCTCATCCAGCCGCTCATCACCCAAAGTAAGGGGATCGCCACCAGAAAGAATCACGTCACGAATCTCTGTGTGATCCTGTATATAATCGATCGCTTTATCCACGTTTTCTCTGGGCATAGGGGCATCGTGTTCACCGGCCTTTCTACGTCTGGTGCAATGCCGGCAATACATGGAGCATTGGTCTGTGAGCAGTAGCAGTACGCGGTCCGGATAACGGTGCGTCATGCCGGGTACAGGGGAATCCGCATCTTCACTGAGCGGATCTGCCATATCGATGTTATCGGTCACGCTTTCTTGAACGCGCGGTATGGCCTGCATACGCACGGGATCATTGGGGTTTGAGTGATCTATCAAAGAGAGATAATAGGGGGTTATTGCCATCCGGAAAGAGAAGTCTTTATTGGCAAAGAGGGCTTCTTCATCCGGCAATAGCTTGATATATTTACGCAGCTCTGCTGCTTCTGTAATACGGTTTTTGATCTGCCACTGCCAATCTAGCCACTGCTCATCAGTGGCGATTGAGCGAATGTCGATAATGCTCATGAGAACTCCTTTAGTCTGTGTATCTTTCTTGGAAGAGCTTCATCAAGACAGGATTGCGCCGCAGAAGATCCAGCGAAATCATGGCATGGTTCCGGGCATATCCATTGCCCAGGATCATATCCACATCGGCTCCGATGCCTTCTGCGCCCAAAGCGGCTTTGGTGAATGAAGTTGCCATGGAGAAAAAGTAGATCAGCCCACGGTCGCGAGCGGCCATAATGCTTGGCAATTCAGTATCTTCGATATTTACCACGTTGATCACCACATCGGCCATTTTGCCAGCGGTGAGACGGGATACTTCTTGTTGAATCTTGATGGCTTCAGTGGCGCCAGCGATGATTACTTCGTGACAGCCGGTTGCCTTGCAAGTAGCGATATAATCCGGGTTGCGCACCACGCCGATCACCATTCCGGATGCTCCGGCGCGTTCTCTGGCCACGGCATTGCAGAGGACTCCGCTTTTGCCATTGGCTCCGATGATCACCACGTTATCACCTGGCTTCACCAGTCTTTCAGCCTGAGCCGGAGCTCCAGCCACATCCAGCACGGAAAGCGCCAGATTCTCGTCCATATCGTCCGGCAACTTGGCATAAATCCCACTGGAGAAGATGATGGCCTGGCCTTCGATCTCCACCTGGTCTTTGTCCAAAAGCACTTTATTGACTTTTCTAATCTTAAGCGGGGTAAGCGATAGCGACACCAGAGAGGCCACCTTGTCCCCCACCTTGATTTCGTCTTTCATCTCAAAATTGGGACCGATCGCGGCTACTCTGCCGATCAACATGCCGCCGCTACCGGTGTCTTCATTTTTGTGTTTCCCGGTGCGGTTGCACAGCTCTATCGCATGTTCGGCAAAAGCTTTTTCAAGGTCTGTGTGTCCTTGGGCGATGAGCTTGTTTTTGATCTGATGAAAGGATGCACTATCCACATTCAGACGAATTACGTCCAATAAAAGTTCGTTGTCCCAGATCTCGGACATATCATTATTCAGCACTTTTGCGGGTTGTGGCAAAACGCCTTTGGGCTCGATCACGCGATGGGTGCCATAGCGGCATCCGCCTGTTTTCATAATTCCTCCATAGGTCTTATCTATCATTTTTTTAGTATTTATCTTGACTCTTTCCACTATTTTCTTTAGGGCTGATTATGTCAATGATAAAGTGGGATGAGGCGCTAAACCCAAATCCTGTAAATTTACGCTGTCAATTTGTGGCTTTCTTGCTGATTCCGCTTAGATTATGAACTAATACAAAAGTAAACAGGAGAGAAGATGTCTGAAAAAAAGAAATCAAAGACAAAATATCTGGTGGTAGCGGGGCTGGTTGTCATCATTGTAGCGCTAATCTTAATCATTCCCAGATACAACAAATATCAAAACGAAAGACGGGCCGAAGAGATTTATAAGGCTCTGGATAAGCTGCATGCCTATGTGGATAACTATGTGAAAAACAATGACAGCGCCAGCGGTTTTGACCTTGACCAGGCTCTCGTGGAGCTTGCCCTCAAAGATCAGGTTCTGAAAAACTGGGAATTTGCCATAGCCTGGAAACCCGCGGTGATCTATACCGCTCAGATGATGGATAAGCTCCGGGATATCGAGCTGAATGAGTACGTCTATGTAGCTCCTTACAAGATCATTATGGCTGTGGCCACCTCCACAAATCCCGTGGGAGAAGGCCGAAAGCTCTGGTTTGATGGCGATAAAAACACCTATCACGGCTTTGGCGCAGACGAAAGCATAGAGCCGGACTGGCAGAGGATCTTCCCCAAGCCCTGATCAAGCCCTCACTAAAGACTAAAAATCAATAGATAAAGAGCTGCTTGAGATCGTCCATATTCATGGTCTTGAGCACGGCACTTCCGCCTTCAATGACTTCGTTGAAGAGATCGATTTTGTTTTGCTGCAAAGCCAGAATCTTCTCTTCAACCGTCCCTTTGGTGATGAGCCGGAAGACCTGAACCTTCTTGGTCTGGCCGATGCGGTGGGCACGGTCTATAGCCTGATTTTCCACCATGGGATTCCACCAGGGATCGTAGATGATCACAGTGTCGGCAGCGGTGAGATTGAGCCCGGTGCCGCCTGTCTTGAGACTGATCAAAAACAGCCTGATATCTTCGTTTGTTTCAAATTCATCGATCTGGCCTCTGCGGTCCTTAGTTTTACCATCCAGGTAGCTGTAGCGAATATCCCTAGCATCAAAGACATCACGCATGATATGCAGCATTTTTACAAATTGGGAAAACACCAGGATCTTATGTCCGGCCGAAATGGAATCTTGAACCAGCTCCACCAGCAGCTCCAGCTTGGCTGAAAGCTCCACTGTGGGCAACACATCATCATTGGCCAGATGCGGATGATTACAAACCTGACGCAGCTTCGTAAGCGCTGCCAAAATATGTACATAGCTCATTTCATCCTGGCTTTCCGGCATCAGCTTTTTTTGCACGCTATCCAGGATTTGCAGATACAGTTTTTCTTGCACAGTACTCATCTTGCACCAGGAAATCTGCTCCTGCTTATCCGGCAATTCCAGCAAGACCTCTTTTTTGATCCTGCGCAAAAGGAACGGCGATACCGCTCTGTGTAGAGAGAGTTTAGCTGCGCGATCGTCCTCCGGACTGAGATACAAATCCTTGAATTTCTTCAAAGTTCCCAAATAGCCCGGCATCAGGAAATCCATGATGCTCCAGAGCTCAGTGAGATTGTTCTCGATAGGTGTACCAGAGAGGGCAAGACGGTGATTTGACTTCAATTTCTTGATCGCGGAAGTACGCTGGGCCGAAACGTTTTTGATGTTTTGCGCTTCATCCAGCACGATCCATTCAAAGTGCATCTTTTTCAGCAGATCAAAGTCGCTCAGCACCATGGAGTAACCGATCAAATACAGCCTGATATTGGGGCTACTCAGCAGCTCCGTGCGGCTTGCCTTGTTGCCTTCCACGATGGCGTAAGGGATATTGGTATGAAATTTTTCGATCTCCGCAGCCCAGTTATAGGTGAGCGTTTTGGGGCAAATCACCATACTGACGGTGTCTGCCGGCGCACTGAGGATCATGCTCAAAGCCTGAATGGTCTTACCCAGGCCCATTTCGTCGGCCAAAATGCCGTTCAGATGATAGTGTTTCAACATTTGCATCCAGGCTACACCGGACTTTTGGTACCCTCTCAGGATGCTTTGCAGATAGTATGGCAAGGCCAGTGGCTTACCCAAATGGCGTTTCTGCAGATCGCGGAACATATTTTCCAGATATTCATCGCCCATCACCCGAAAGGCAGAGTTTTCTTCCCGCAGTCTTTGATAGTAAGGCAGATTCAGCATGCGGGCCCGATAGACATCGTCCTTGTCTTTTTGGCTGCGGGCGATCAGCCCCTCTACTTCCTGAAATACCTCAGGATTGCTGATAAAGAACAAACGCCCGTCCACAGTATGCAGAAATTCCTCTGAAGAGCGGAAAAAGCGCCTCAGTTCTTCATGCGTAAAGCTCAGATCTGCATGCTTGTATTTCACTGCATAGCTGAACCAATCGATGTCTTCGCTGCGCTGAACTTCCAGCTCGACTTCCAGCTTGATCTTGGTGATAAAGTTTGAGCTGAGTTCATCATCGATCACGATCTCCCAATCCTTGTCGCTGAGATGGAAGATGGCTGCTTGCAATTCATTGAACGCAGAGCTGGCATAGACCAGGCGCCCGTGCTGCTCCAATTCGTCGATCTGCGGCTCCGGCAATTCTGAGAGTAGCTGCTGCACCTTTTCCATGAGATTATGCGGCAAGTAAAACCAGAGCTTATCATCTGGATCCGCACCCTTGTATGAGGTATAGACCAAGGGTTTGAAGTACTTCAGCATGGACAGGGGGATCTCGTATTCATCGTCATAGATCAGCGAGCCCTCGATCATGATTTCATCCCCCATGGGGCGGACATAAAGCCTGTTTTTGGGCAGAGAATTGATGATGGGCGGCATGTCTATGGCAGCATCAAAATCCAGGTAGATCTCCCGTTTCGAGAGTTCGGTGTGTACTATGCTGCGATAGTAAATGAGATCCTTCTCGCCCATCACCATCTGTCCCAAAAAGATCTTATCGATCACATCATTGTGGAAAGGCAACCAGAGCTTGTGCACTCTGTTGCGGAAAAATAGCCAGGTGGGATAGCCAGCATACCAGATGGACAGCTCATCTACCAGGACGGGGGACAAACTGAAAGCCTTTTGCCCGGCAGGCTCGATCCTGAGCACCAGGGGATAAGGTTTTGGCGCAAAGCTGAGTTCTTCGCCGGTTTCTTTGACCAGCACCGCCTGTGCCAGAGTCTCCAATCGTCCCAAAAGCAGAGGGAAATGTTTTTTATAGACCGACCAAAATTGCCCTTTGGCACTGTAGGCGGCGCGATTCGCATCCAGCCAGCGGAAGAGGGCCAGTTCGTAATCGTCCAGCACGCCAAAATTGGCTTTGACCTGCAGACTGACATCGGTTGAATCTTTTAAAAACTTGAGCAATTCCGGCATATTGAGGCCGGCATAAGCCTTGTGATAAACGCGTATCTTATCTGTTTCGGGATTGTAAATACCCTCGAGCTCCAGCGCAGCCTGATGCGAAATATTCAGCCAGGAGACGTTGCCCCTCAGGGTATCGCCATCACAGGTCTGCACCAGGTCTTCCTTCAAAATATCGTCTGAAAGATAGTGATAGCTATAGCGTAAGAGCGAGAGATAGTGGCGACAGGTTTCTTCCAGCCCGCACTCCGCACAGCGATAGCGGATGATTTTTTCTGTTCTGGGATCGTATAGAACTTCTACCCAAGCGCTGAAATAATCGCGTTTCTCCTGAGTAGGGAAAAAGCGCAAAAGGACGTTTCCCGCTTCATCCACTGTGTGCCAATACCACAAATCCCCTTCTGAAAGTGGGATCACTGCATGGTTAAAGTACCAGCTATTTGAGCGATCGTGGTAATCCTTGCTGAAAAGCCGAGCCATGATACATCCTTTTATGTTAATCTGATATTAGATATGAGAACTCAGGTTTTTTGTCAATGTATTTTTGCGCTGTATTTGTTTTGGGCCTCCCAAATCCCTTGCATATGGGTACAGAAGATCAATTAAAACGTCAAATCGCAGGGTCTATTACAACTCAGAGTCACCACTTTTTGTTAGAGAGTATTAAGATTTTTTACATAGCGATAATGCTGATACAGCTTAAAGAAACCCGAAATCCGCAAATTTATTCCTGCTTGAAATGTAAAATGTACTTGACATAATGTAAGGCATAGACGACATTGTTCTTGGGAGGTCCGAATGGAACTTAAAAACCAGCTCAAAGTTTGGCGTGCGAAACAAGATATCACCCAGGGTGATCTTGCACTGGAAGTTGGGCTCAGTCGCCAGAGCATCAATTCGATCGAAAGAGGGATATATGTGCCCTCGGTGATCAGTGCCATGAAATTGGCGGCATTTTTCAAAACGACAGTAGAAGATATCTTTTATTTTGAGGAGGAAAAATGAAAATAAGAGGAAACTATCATCTATTCTATGCTTGCTGCCTGATTTCAGGTATTCTTACATACTTTGCCTTACATAGATTTGGCGATATAGGCTTAGTTCTGGGTGTGCTACCCGCTGGTTTGGCTAGGGATTTGATGTCATACAAACATAAGCCGGATGAGAGAGAGTTGTCAGTATATCGTCAAGTTGACAGTTACGTATTTATTGGGATTGGTCTTACAATGCTTATCGTTCATTTATTCTTCCCAAACATCAACTGGTTTTACACACTTATTTCAGCCATGTTTGCTCTTCGTGGAGCCATTGGGTTGATCATGTTTTCCATTAAGTGAAGCTCGTTGTCCTTGCTTTATTTGCAGGACATACAAAGCTTGTGCCGGGCTCCAGGCTTTATCACGCTTCTGATGTGTTTTGAACGCGAGATGACTCGAAATCTCAAGTCATCTCGCGTCGAAAACATGCTAAAGTCTAATTAATGGGGAAGGCGTTTAGCGGGAGCTGAAGAGCTAAGAAAGGGATTTATGAAATAGACACGTTTTTGTAGGCGGAACGGAGTCCGCCACTACGGGGCTTAGTTCATGACAGGCAGGAAGATGCCGATGAGAGCGGCAATAAAAAGCAGACCGGCAGGAGCAAGATAGAGCCAGACGTTCAGGCTTTTTTTACGTTCACTATCACCCAGACATATCTTGAGACCCGCATTGAAGATAGCCCAGGAGATCACCGCCAGCAGCAGCATCAGCAGGCCGAAATACAAATAAGATCCGTTTTTGAGCAGGCTAATTGCGATGAGGAATTTGCTGGTAAAGAGTGGAGAAGGAGGCAGGCCGATCAGCATTGCCGAAGAGATGAGCCACAGCCAGGCGCTACCGCGATTTATCTGCAGCAGGCCACCTGTATTATCGTAGTTCTTATCATTATAGATCGTAAGGGCGTTTCCGGCAGTGAGGAAGAAGGCCGCCTTGATGAGCGAATGTCCCACAATGTGCATATATCCGGCATAGTAGGCCATGCCACCCATGCCAAAGGCGATCATAATCAGACCCATATTCTCGATGGAAGAATAGGCCAAAAGGCGTTTGAAATCCTTGGTTTTCAACATAAAAACGGCGGCGGTAAACACCGAAAGGATACCCAGCAGCAGATACAGTTCTTGCACCAGATCTCCCATTCCGCTCTGGCGCATAAGTTTATCTACCCTCAAGATGGGAATGAAGGCTATATTGAGTAGAGCTCCGGAAAGTAGTGCTAAAATGGGAGCGGGAGCTTCGGAGTAGGCATCCGGCATCCAAAAATGCAGAGGTGCCAGGCCCATCTTGGTGCCAAAACCGATCAGAATAAACACAAAAGAGATCTTGAGCCAGAAGGGCGAGATCGTGCTGAGGTCTATCTTTGCGATCAGCAATGTGGCATGTTCGGGCTGAGCGATCACCAGCAGCAGGATTCCGGCAAAAGCCAGGGCAATGCCCACGCTGCAGATGAAGAGATATTTCCAGGCTGCTTCCAGGGAGCGCTTGCTGTTCGAATAGCTGATCAAAAGCGCTGAAGAGATGGTGGTGGCTTCCACAAAGATCCAGATCAAGCCCAGATCTTTGGCCATGGCAGCACCATCCATCGCCATCACGAAAATCATCAAAAAGATGCTGTGCACCCGGTAATTTTTAAGCGTGGAGCTATCTTTGTGCCCCAGCCGGTAAAAGGCTACCGCAGCGTAGATTACACTGAGGATGAGGAAGTTGAACAGCCCCAGATCGTCCATACCCATCAGGCTACCACGTTTGATATAGGCACAAAGACCCAAACCGCTGTGCAGCAAGGCATGCAGGACTACCAGAATATCTATCTTGCGCCGGGAATTGCTAACCAGGCAAAGCACTATGGCCAGGATGGGGAAGGCAAAGAGTAATACGGCACTCATATGTCTTCCCTCAGGATTTCGGGAGCATCGTCATCATCGAAAGTGGAGCGGATACGTTTGATAAAAAGCACGGCAATTAGCACCGAAAGCATGATATCCAGAGACACGCCCAAGCTCACAATGTAAGGCAGATCGCTACCCGCGGAAAGCGAGAGCATGAAGATGCCATTTTCCATAATGAGATAGCCCATGAGCTGAGTGATGAGCTTTTTATTCGCAATGATGATAAAGACACCTTTGAGGATGGTGGCAAAGGCAATGCCAAATTCCAGCGGAAAGACCTTCACAGACCACGCCGGTGCTGCGGCCGCCAAAGCAAAGCTCAGAATGAAGATCAGACTCATTAAGGCCAGAGAAAAGAAGTTTGACACCGAGGCTTCCACTTCGCGGCGCATATGATTGTGTTTGATGGTGTCATTGATAAACCATGGGATCAGAACGGCTTTGAAGATAAGGGTTTCCAGGGCAATGGTGACGAAACTCAGCCAATTGAACTGAGTGGTTTTGAGCACAGTGATGCCAAAGAGGATAATCCCCTGCACTACCAGGATTTTGATAATGGTGCCCAGCATGTTCGTAACCGAAGCCCAAACCAGGCTGAGACCGAAAATGACGATGAGTATTTCCAACATTACCAAACTCCCATGTTTATCACAAGCAGAACCGTGAGAGTAAGCAGTGCGATGCTGAGGGGGACCAGCACCAATTCCAGATTGCGGTTCATCCTAAAGCGGGCCATCAGCGATTCCAGGACCCCTGTGAAGACGTAGACTACTGCCAGAATGAGCAAATACCACGCAATAGAACTACCCGCCGGAATAGTGAGATGGCTGATCAAAGAAGCATAGATAAACATTTTCAGAGCAGAAGTATAGTGGATCACAGCCAGAGAAAACCCACTATAGTCCAGGACCATAACTTCGTGGATCATAGTGAGTTCCAGATGCGTGGTGGGATCGTCAAAGGGCACCCGGCAACTTTCTACTAAGAGAATGATATACAGCGCAATCGCGATAAACAGGCTGGCAAAGGCATTCCAGATTCCGCCAGACAACAGATTCTGCAAGGCAAATATGCTGGACAAACTACCGCTACCCACGCTGATGATGAGAGCCGCTATAATCAGGAAAAAAGCTGGCTCCAGAAAGGAGGTAAAACTCAGCTCTCTACTGGTGCCCATGCCCTGAAAGCTGCTGCCGCTATCCATGGCCGCCAAAGCCATGATGCCTTTTGAGAGAGTGAGCAGGTAGATCATGAGGATAAAATCTCCCTGGAAGCTGAGTACGGCACGGGTGGCAAGAAAGGGCACGAAAAGGGCTGCGGTAATGGTTGCCGCCAAAGAAAGCAGAGGGGCTACTCTGGTAATGATAGTGGCGTTTACACTCAGGACCTCATCTTTTTGCAGGAGCTTGAGGAAATCGCGCTGATTTTGCCAGATGCTCTTGCCTTTGCGGCCTACCATGATGGCTTTCACTCTATGCACAAGACCCAGAAAGAGTAAGGGGAAAAAGATGATACTCAGGATGTTGATCATCTGAACCCCACCACCCAAACCAGCACAAGCACCAGGAAGGCCAGGCCCCAGGCTATGTAGCTGTTGGTTTTTCCATTGTGCAAACCTGAAAAGAGCAGGAGGAATTTCGAGATGCCCCGGCTCACAGGGCGCACAATGATATCCCAAACGGCATCCAAATGTTCCTCGTCGTATTCCACCTTGGTGGTAAAATCTCCCTCTTCCTTGAGGCGCCGGGTTTTCTTGTACATAAAGGGCTTTAGAAAGTAGGCCAGCGGCTGGACATAGGTCATAGAGCTGGATTGCATACGCGGCGATACTTTGGGATAAGCGCAGGCCCAGGTGGCTCCGCGTTTTTCTTTTACACAGAGCTTGCGGATGATGTAAAACATGGCAAATAAAGCAATAAGAATCAGATATACATAGCTGACCTGCATCATGATAGATTGCAGCTCCGCAAAGTAATTCATATCGAGACCGAACCAGCGGATCAACGGTTTCACAAAGCGCAGGGCGACATTGGGGAAAATCCCCGTGATCAGAATGGCCAGGCTGAGCGCTGCCAGCGGTAAACGGATGCCTCGGCTGAGTTCATGGGCGTTTTCTGCAGCCGGGCTGCGGGGGCTGCCCAAAAATACTATGGCATAGATGCGGATGAAGGCGATGATGGCCAAAGCGCCAATGAAAGCTAAAGCGCCCAGGATCATCAGACCAGGCAGGATTTCGCTGAGGTGAACGGCATCGGACACCTCAAACATGGCCTTGAAGATGGTGAATTCGCTGATGAAGCCACTGGTGAGAGGCAGTGCGCAGATTGCCATGATGCCGATCAAGGCCATCGCTGCAGTGTGAGGCATGCGTTTGGCCAGCGCGCCCATCTCGTCTATATCCAGAGTTCCGGTGGCCAGCAGAATGTTGCCGGAGCTGTAAAAGAGCTGCGCCTTAAAAATAGAGTGGAAAAAGATGTGCAAAAAGGCACCGGTGAAGCCCAACATAGCCATATTGGGTAGATTTGCGTGCAGGCCCAAAAGCCCGGCACACACGCCCAGACCGGCAATGCCCACGTTTTCTACCGTGGAATAGGCCAGTACGCGCTTGAGATTGCGCTCGTTCAAAAGGTGACATACAGCCCAAAAGGCGGAGATGGAAAAGACCAGGCAAAAGATGCCGATCTCCAGAAGGCTGAAGTGATTCGTGCAGACGATCAGCAAAATCCCGTAAAAGCCAGTTTTAACCAGCATTGAGCTCATGATTCCAGACACGTGGGATGGCGCCACAGGGTGAGCCTGGGGCAGCCAGGAGGCAAAAGGAAAGATACCGGCTTTGAAGGCAAATCCTATAAGGATTAGATACATAGGCAGAGAATTCATCTTCTCGAAGCCGCTAAAATCAAAGCTGCCGGATTGGATGTAAGCCAGCGCAAAGCCAGCGATCAGAAATACCGCTCCTACCTGCATGGTGATCAGGTAATTGAGTCCAGCTTCCAGATTTTCGCGTTTGGAAAAGAGCACGCAGAAGAAGGAGGAAAGGCTCATCAGCTCCCAAATCATCAGGAAGATCATACTGTGTCTGACCCACAAAAGCCCGTGCATGCTAAGGCCCATCACGCCCAGCCAGAAGAGGTGCGAACGCAAGGCCTTACTGGGATGCTCTTTTAGATAGAAGTGGCCGTAAAACATGCCTATAGGCAATCCCAGAGAAAAGATCACGCCAAAGAAAGC
>JAJBAW010000068.1 GCA_020532545.1 Candidatus Cloacimonadota bacterium
TTGTGCCTTTGGTCAAACAAGTCTTAATACCCAGGGTGGCTCTGTGGTAATATTGGGTGGCTCTAAATTAGGATATGGGTGGCTCAACTTGAATGTACAGTATGGCTCCTTTGAGGATAATATGCATCAAAGTGCCTAAGATAACAATCTATTTACCATAAGCTTAGCGGCACTTTGGACTTCAAGCGACAATAGCTGGGGGAAACGTTGCCCGGCGGCTGTTGAAGTCCATTCCGGCCTGTTATTAACGCTAAAGTTGAAATAATAGAAGCCGGATTGAACTCCAACGCCTTTCATGGTCCGTAGCGAAAATGTGTTTTCAGTCAAGTCAGATAGCAAACATTTGCCACACATAGGCTTGAGTCCTGTAGGGATGTTATTTTAGATAGATCCACCGACCGGACTATAATCCGGCTTTCTCAAAATACGTGGAATTACACCCGAACAAGATCTTTACAGAGGGTGTATTGGACCCTGGGTCAGCAGTAAAGAGATCCTTTACAACTGCCGCAGATAACAAGAACTGGCACACCGTTGCGCAGAACGCCGTTTCTGCGAAACCACATCTGAAAACACCTTCACCCGCCTATATTCTTTCAAGCAGATCAGCATTTATACCATCGTTCTCCCGCAGGAACGGCGTCCTGCGCTACAGGGGCTGTCCTGCGTGATACATGAACTTGATTTTAATTCGCCTTCGACTCGAGATGACTCAGGGTTTCGAGTCATCTCGAGTCGAAGGCATGTCAAAAGCAAATCGAAATCACCAGTGTCCAGCCCACAAGAAATGGGTGCCAAGGCCTCGCGCGAGGGCAGTCTCATCAGAATACCTAAGCTGGTGCCAAAGCAGAAAAGATTAGCTCTTATATCTGCGTTAAAGGGATCAATGATAGTGGTATAGCTCACATAGTCCTTGAAAGAATATAGCTGATGGTTTTAACCATCACGCCGCGAGCTGCCGCCTATCCAAGACGATTTCCGGGTCTTTTAAGGCACGGGCAGGCGGGCCTTAATGTACATGTTTACCAGTGGTTCTGAAGGCGGATTTCGCTTTTCCGCTGCCAAGCCAGGATAGATCATGAAATATTAGATAGAGCTTCGTTGTGCCCGGCCTTAAAAGGCCTGGAAATCGTCTTGGCCAGATAATTGCTTATAGTACAAGGGTTAAAACCCTTGCCTATCGTCTTTTAAGGAAGATGCAAAACGAAGATACAAAGGCCAGATATATTAGCTGCTTAGCTTGAATAAGAGCCATAAAAAGTAAGAGCCGATCTCTACAGCCCCCTTTTATCCCCCAAATTCCTAAGCTCTTGAATTTCTCCTTGACTTTTACACCGACATTTGACATAATGGTAAAATGAAAAAAGTCCTGATCTCTTTCATCGGTAACAATGACTGCCTGCTGAGCCAGGGCAAGGAAGGTTCTATAATAAGCATCCTGAAAGCTATGGCCTTCGATAAGCTGTATATCCTGTACAATTCGGAAGATTATCTGCCTTATGCCTCCCAGATTCTGCTGTACTGCAAGAAACACTTTCCCAAGCTGGTAGTGCGCTATATGGAAACACTTTCACTAAATCCCATTGATTACAACCTCGTCTATCCGGCCATGGTGAAAGCTGTGCAAAGCATCCAACAAGAAAATGGCCAGGATGATGTAGAATACACCATTTCCCTTACCTCCGGCACGCCCACAATGCATTCCTGCTGGGTCCTGATCGCACAGGGAGGCCTTATCCCGGCGCGTTTGATCCAATCCTCAAGAGAGCAGGGAATCTCTATCGTGGACTTCAAACTGGACGATTTTCCCAAGCTGGAAAGCGGAAAAGCCATCAAAATTCAGCTTACGCAAAGCAGCCGAGAGAACAAGCTCCTCAAGCAACAGCTCAATCTGGGCTTCGAAGAGCTTTTAGGCGAACACGAATCCATTCTTCAGGTTAAACAGAAAATCGCCAATCTGGTAAAATATGAGATCCCGGTATTCATCAGTGGAGAAAGTGGGACGGGGAAAGAAGTGGTGGCCAAGCTGCTGCACTATCACAGCCCGCGCAAGGAACAGCCCTTTATTGCGGTGAATTGTGGCTCCATCAGCCCCAGCCTCTTTGAAAGCGAATTCTTTGGCCACAAAAAAGGCTCTTTCACCGGAGCCATAGCGGATCACGAAGGCTACTTCTCCCAAGCCACCGGAGGCACGCTCTTTCTGGATGAAATAGGCGATTTACCCTTGCCCATGCAGGTGAAACTACTGAGGGTTCTGGAAAGCGGCAGCATCATGCCGGTAGGTGGCAAAGCCAAAACCGTGAAGGTGAATATCATCAGCGCCAGCAATAAAGATCTGATGGCTCTGGTGCAGACCGGTGAATTCCGCGAAGACCTGTTTTACCGCCTGGTGCAATATGAGATTGAGCTGATTCCGCTCCGAGAACGCGGCACCGATACCATCCTGCTGGCTCGCCATTTCCTCAAAGGCCTGGCCGCACAATACAGGATGGATAAACGCTTTTTGCTCGCAGCGGAAAAGAAACTGCTGGGCTATAGCTTTCCGGGGAATGTGCGGCAATTGCAGAATCTGGTGAAGCTGGCCTTCATCAATAGTGTGGATGCTGTGATCCAGGCTGATAATCTGGTTTTGCCCAACGAAACGGATAAATGCTGTGATATTGTGATACCTGCGGAAGGGATAGACTTGGATAACGACATTATACCTTCCTATTACGATGCTGCGCTGAAAAAAGCTAAAGGTAATGCTGCGGAAGCGGCAAGACTCTTGGGGTTGAAACCGCATACGTTTAGGGCGAGAACCAAGGCCTTGGATAAAAGTAAATAATATTACCTTGAATGATAGGTATTATTACCCCTATTCTGTATATCAGTTTTATCTATATGCGCCAAATGACTATATACAAAGTGCTTAAGATCGGGATGACAATTTGGAACAACTATGGCATTAGTAAACGGAAACCGCTAAGGAGTAAGTTATGATTACACTGGATTTAAAGGCCGAGGCTCGAAAAGCCGCCGATGAAAATGACGCTATTAAAATGCTTGCGTTTGCACTCTTGTCCGGCTTTTATTATGGAGAAGAAGGCTTTGAAAAAACATGTTATAGCCTGTGGGCATTATTTTTTAGTATAATCCATAGACAGGAGAAAGGACAACCCTTGACAATAGAGGAGCTAACTCAATTAGTTGAATTAATCAGAAGCATTACGGCTAATGATATGTCTGAAGAATTGACTAAAATAGGCTATTACGAAGCAATTAAGACAATGTCTGGCATCATTCCAATTACAAAAGTGATTGTTGAAATTAATAAGTTTAACGCCATCAGCCCCATAATAGTGGATTACAGATGGTTCTTCCCTGAGCTTCATATTGAAGTAGCTAGTAATATGATTACATCTTTTTATCATGAAGAAAAAGGCTTTGAGGATTCATGTGCTAATATTTCATTTATGTTTGATTTCATTATTCGCATATTGGAGACAGAGCCTACCTTGACAATAGAGGAACTAACTCAATTCGTAGAATTAATTAGAAGCTTTGCCACTAATGAAATGTCTGAAAATTTGACTAAAATAGATTACTACCAAGCGATCAAAAAAAAGTCTGACATCATTCCAATTGCAAAAGTGATTGTTGAAATCAACAAATTTAACGCCATAAACCCAATAAAAGTGGATTACAGGTGGTTTTTTCCTAGCCTTGAAATTGAAGATTTAGATGTCTTGTCTAACATAATATCACAAATATTTGAGTGCCTTGGGGCTGTTAAATTAATGGAAGATAACTTGCAGGACTCAATTTATTTGCATGACGAATATAACATGTCAAATTGGGAGGACTATGATCCAATATACTCCCAGCAGCAAATAGCTAAGGATGAAAAAATATTAAGCAATTCGCCTTCTGCACTATACAACTCGCTTTTAGGAATGCTACCTTCAGGGGAAATTTACACTATTGCTGGAGCAGATACTTTTTTTGAACTGTGGTTTAGGCAGGATTTTGACAACCTGATTGAAACTATTACATGGGGAACAGACATTCCTCTCCCTAATCTACTGGACATAACAATTGGAGCGGATAAGCCTAACACAGAGTATGAGCGGAAAATTCTCTATTTTAAGTATCACTTATCAAGATTGCTGGATATTAGAAAAGTCTTGGTAAAGCTGAATGGAGATGATGCATTAAACTACCATAGAGATATAGCCTTAATGAGAGTAGCTTTTATTGAAGAAATTCTGTCTTATCTGATATACAAAACCCCTATTGAAAAAAATCGGGAAGAAGCAAGAATACAACTTGTAGAACGCAACCGCATCCTCTCCAATCTTTCCCACAGCATCAAGAACATGCTGCGCTCCGTAATAGACCCCCTGATAAACCTGAGAGAAGAGTTCCCGCAAAAGGCGAATGTGATAGATAATGCGATCAAGGGAGCTCACTTGATCAGGGAAATTGTAAACTCCATCAATCTATCCTACGAGACCAATATTGAAGATATAAGTTGGGATATCACTCATCCTGATGCGGAGAGTATAACCTTGCAAGAGATGCTACTGAACAGCCTGAAGTATTCAATTGGCAATATGTTTGATTTCCGCTATTTCCCCCAATACGCTGAGAACTATTATCCCCGTAGCATCCCCAAAGACGATTTCGACAGCATCAAGGCAGAATGGAATGCAGTTTCTTCAGTGCATGACTTTGAGCCCTTAGTAGCTTTTGCCGAAAAGCATTTGTGCAAGCTGAGCGTAAACCTTTCGGAGGCGGCGCAATATACCCTGGGCAACGAAAAAAGCTCTGCCATCAAGCTGATGATTATGTTTCAGGAGATCATCTTCAATGCCGTCAAATATGCTTCCTTTGTCCCCAGAGCAGAGCGCTTCCTTGAAATCAGATTGGACAATACTGAAACCACGATCAGATTTGAAGTAATCAATAGTTACCGTCCGGAAGTGCGGGCTAAAACCACTGGAGTAGGCAAATTGGTGATCGAAAACTTTAGCAAGGTTCTGGGCACTGATCCAGAGATAAAGAAAACAGATTCTACTTATAGCATCTATATAGAATTCAACAACTTATGGAGGAACAATGCCCAAGATACTGTACATTGAAGATGAACTGAGCCAGAACATCGCAGCGATCAAGAAGTTTTTCAAACCAATTTTAAAAGATAAGCGCATCTATACCGCCCTTGATGAGCTGGAAAACACCGACCGCATTTATCCTGAAGACATCATCAAGGCCTGCAAACCCTGTGCTGATCTCGATTTGTGTTATACATTTCTACAAGGCCTGGAGATGATCTATGCCAATCACCAGACTTATGATCTCATCATCATCGATCGCAACCTAAGCACCTACGATTATACCGAAGAAATGGAGCAGATCCGGGCAATCTTGTGCAAACTGGGAATGCCTGATCGCATTGGAGACTTTCTCACCCGTGAGGGAGACTATCTTCTCCTGGCCTTGTTAAAGCTGGATGCCTCTGCCATGGACAAAACTTATTACCTAACCGCCAATACCAAAGACGACCTACGAGGCTCTGTTGAACTGAAGGCGTTTATGGATGTGGGCAGTTTTTCCAGTACTCACATTATTGAAAAAGGTTCATCTGCGGAAAACACCATCCATGCCATTATTGCCGATCTGCCAAACTTTAAAATCCAGAACAGTTATCGCAAACAGATTGATATCCTTAGAAAACAGCTCAGCGAGGACGATGTAGCTCAATTCGTGCAAATGATTAGGTACTACGATAAGGATAAACGGCGGGAGTTCGTGATGTTCCTGCGCAATTTGTTAGAAAACATTCTGCATAGCGTTGCGCTAAGGATGGCTGAACCTGAGGCAGAATATTGGAATCAATCTAACCGGAAACAACTACAAATTAAGGGTTTTCTGAAAGGGTTTCCTTCCAGGAGGAATCGGGACATTTTTGTCGGTCTTCCGGCCTATGACAATCAGCATTCTATTGGCTACAACTCTATCATACGCAATGCCTGCCTGTCCATCTTCGAGATTTCCAGTGATTGTGGTGTGCATGAGCTCAGCAAAGCCATCGATATAGAGAGCATGAACGTTGCCAGCCTGTCACATTACACCATGAGAACGCTATTGAACCAGATTTGCGATGTGATAATATGGTATGGAGCGACAGCGGAAATTATGGTTTAATTGGGCAGAAGAACGATGCCCTGATCTTTCCCCCAGATTTACAAATGATCTTTAAATAAAGGCAGGATTGTCCAGTGGCTGTCTCCCATAAATAAGATAGGCACTGATGTTTCCAGCGAGGGCAGTCTTGCCAGGATAAATAAAAACTGCCACAGTCCATGCAGCTTTGCAAAGGGCAGCATAAACGTAGCTATACAATGTAGGCGGAACGGCGTCCACCACAACATAGAACCTCTCTCAATATATAGGCATAATCTTCTACTTGCCAAGGCATTCAATACTGTTTAGATTATCTGGCCTGAGGTGAATATGAAAAGATATATATTGCTCGCAATGCTGTGCTTGGGCATGGCTTTTTTGATGGCAGAGACAGGTTTGTTTGATTTGAGCTATGGGCAAAACATGGCTGAAGCCCACAAAGCGCTTTTGGCAAAAGGCTTTCAAGAAACTCAGAGAAATGCTAAATCTGTAAGCTATATAAATAGTAAGATCCCCGGGCTTAATACCCTGGAAGTTATGGACTATTTTCAGAATGGCACTGTTAGCGAGTGGACTGCCCGATACGATGTGAAGGATAAGGCAAAGCTCGCCCAAGAGCTCATCTCGGATTTGACGGCAATCCACGGTAAAGAATCCACTCAGATCTATTTAACTCATAACCGGTGGTGGAAATTGGCTAATCCCTATGCTCTGCAGGTAAGATTTTCCGACGATCTATCTATATTGACCATTGAGTACCAAAATGATACTGTAGCTCAGGATAAAGTGGCAAATTTGAAGGGCTGGCTGGATTGGTGAGAGACCATGGACCCTTAAAAGAATCCGCGCTCTGCTGAGCTGTAGTAAGAATATAGCTGGGGTTGCTGGCGGTACAAAGACTGCGACTCCGAGAGGCTAATATTCTGTTTGCCAAGGTTTTCGACACGGATTATAATATTCGATACAATAAATAAAGACTAATGAGGTGAATATGAAAAGATATATATTACTCGCACTTTTAGGCCTGTTTATGGCTGTTTTGATGGCGGAGACAGCTTTGTTTGATCTGAGTTTTGGTCAAAGCACGGCTGAAGCTCACACAGCTCTTTTGGCAAAGGGTTTTCACGAAACAGAGAGAGGCTTTATGTATGTAGATTATAAGAATGATCAGATCCCTGAGCTTAGCATTCTTGGGGTCTATGACCATACTAATAACGGAACTATCAGCGACTGGTCTGCGTATTACAAGGCCCAGGACAATCCAAAACTCATTGAAAAGATACTCGCGGAATTGACGGCCATCCACAAAAAAGAGCCTGATAGTACATCTGTTCAGGATGAATGGACCTGGAAACTGGATATGCCCTATGGGCTACGTGTGTCATTATCTGAGGATCAATCGATATTGAAGGTTGAGTACTCAACTGATCAGGATGAATTGGAAGCCATGGAATGGTTTGGCTGGTAAAGAGAATCGAATATGTGGAGGAAACTCACAATATTCGGCACAGATTAAAAGATGAATAAATGAGGTAAACATGAAAAGATATATATTACTCGTGGTTTTATACCTGTTTATGGCGGCTTTGATGGCGCAGCAGACAGGTCTGTTTGATCTAAACTATAACCAGAGCATGAAAGCAGCTCATGCAGCCCTTTTGGCAAAGGGTTTTGAGGAGACTGGAAGACTAATCTTGACTGTGACCTACAAAAATGATAAGATCCCAGGGCTCATAGACTTGGAACTGCGGGATATGTTTGAAGTTGGTTTGATTAGTAGCTGGGCTATTCGTTACAATGTGAAAGATAACCCCGAGCTGATTTCAAAGCTACGATCGGACTTGAAGGCTCTTCACAAAAAAGAACTTCTCCAAAGCGATTCCAATGGTGTATGGACCTGGGACCTGGGATCCAGCTATGGCCTGAGTATGATATTGTCAGATGATAAGGCCACCCTGAAGCTGGTATACACGGATGATGATGAAACGAATTGGTTAGAAATGCAAATGTCTGAGTGGTGATAAAAAGCAGTTTTATGATCTTTTAAGAGAGGTAAACATGAAAAAATATATAATACTCGTAATGCTGTACCTGTTTATGGCGGCATTGATGGCGGTGACAGGTCTGTATGACCTGAGCTATGCCCAGGACATGGCAGAAGCACACACAGCTCTTTTGGCAAAGGGTTTTGAGGAGATAGAAAACGACTATGCAGCCGTGATCTACAGAAATGCTAAGATTCCAGAGCTCATAGATCTCGAACTGCAGGATACCTTTGATGTGGGCAGCATCAGCAGTTGGACTGCTCGATTCAACGTGGAAGATAATCCCGGGTTCGTTCAGAAAATGCTCTCGGATTTGAAGGCTATTCATAAAAAAGAGCCTGCCCCAAGCGCTCCCAATATCGAAGATTGGTTCTGGGACCTGGGCGATACCTATGAATTGGGCATGTATTTATCTGAAGACAAATCCGTGCTAACGATTGAATACATTGATATTGATGAATCCTGGTCTTGGGGAGACGCGTCAGATTGGTGAAAAAAGACAGGCTTGTTCTTGAGGCTCCATAGGAACGGTATCTTCGATAGGACAATCAATAGAAATATAGGGAGTTCTATCGGGAAGTTTGCATTCCGATAGACCCTGATCCGGATAAATCCCTGCGCTCTGCAGACGAGACGCCTGCAATCCAGTAGCCCTCTATCCGGGTAGATCTGTGCGATCTGTGTGATCTGTGTGACTATTAATATAGCAGAGCGGAGCAGGCAGGATGGCGTCGGCGGAACGGAGTCCGCCACTACGGGAACAAGAAATCCATTGACAGCAGTGCATTTATAAAATACCTTGTCTATAGGATAAGAGGAAAGAAATTATGACATTGAAACTGACAAAAGAGCTGGTACACCGGCTGCCCAAGACAGACTTGCATGTGCATCTGGATGGCAGTGTGCGTGTAGCCACCATCATAAATTTGGCCAAAAAGGGCAAGATAGAATTGCCTACTTTGGATAAAGACGAGCTGGAGAAACTCATCGTTTGTGGCCCGCATACCCAGAGCCTGGAAGACTATCTGAGGGGCTTTCACATCGTGAATCTGGTGCTGCAGACTGCGGAAGGCCTCAAACGTGCGGCTTATGAACTGGCCGAAGACGCTGCCCAGGAAAACGTGCGCTATATGGAAGTGCGTTATGCGCCTATCCTGCATGCCAATAAAGGGCTGGGCCTCACAGAGATTGTACAGGCTGTGCTAGACGGTCTGCAGGTAGCAGAAGAGGATTTTGGCATCAAAACCGGGGTGATCATCTGTGGAATCCGTAATATGGACCCCGCTATGTCGCTCAAAATGGCGGAATTGGCAGTAGAGTTTAAAAACAGGGGCGTGGTCGGTTTTGACCTGGCGGGTGGCGAGTACAAAAACCCGGCCAAGGTGCATAAAGCTGCCTTTGATCTGGCCCGAAAGAACAATCTGAATATCACAGTCCATGCCGGAGAAGCCGATGGTGCAGCGTCCATCCAACAGGCACTCCACGCTTGCGGAGCCCACCGCATCGGTCATGGCACCAGGTTGATAGAAGATGCCGACCTGCTGAATTATGTAAATGATCACCGCATTCCTCTGGAGATCTGCATCAAGAGCAATTTCGATACGAAAGCGGTGAAGGATATCACAGGACATCCCATTGATTTCTACCTCGAAAAAGGCATCAGAGTAACGGTAAATACCGATAACAGAACCATCAGTGATACCAGCATCACGAATGAATATATGCTGGCTATCGAGAATTTCGGCTGGGACTATCCCACCCTGAAAAAGGTGATCTTGAACGGCTTTAAAAGCGCCTTTCTCCCTTATCAAGAGGGGGTGGATCTGCTCAATAAAACCCTGAAGGAACTGGACGAGATCGAAGCCGCCACTCCCAAGGCCAAGCGGGTAGATTAACGATGCAAGATCTCATCAAGAAAGCTTTTACAGCGGCTGAAATGGAGCTGGGGCGCTTCTGCAAAGACGAACAAAACCTGCAGGTGATCGAAGAGATCGGCCTCAGAATAGCCCAGACCTACCGCGAGCTAGGCAAGGTAATCATCTTTGGAAATGGCGGCAGTATGTGCGACGCCATGCACTTTGCCGAAGAGCTCACCGGCCGCTTTTACAAGGATCGGGAGCCCCTGGCCGCCATCGCCATCAGCGATCCCTCCCATATCAGTTGTGTGGCCAATGACTACGGTTTTGAAGAGATCTTTTCCCGGGCCGTGAGAGCTCATGCGCGCTCTGGCGATGTGGTGATCGGCCTTTCCACCAGCGGAAATTCCCCCAATGTGATTCTGGCTCTGGAAATGGCTCAGAAGCAAGGCTGTTTTACCGTCGCACTTTTGGGCGGTTCTGGCGGAAAGATAGCCGGAACTACAGATTATGAGCTGATCGTGCCAGCCCAAAGAAGCGACCGCGTGCAGGAGATCCACACCATGATCCTGCATATTCTGGTTGAATTGATAGAAAAAGAACTGTTTGAACTACCCGAACCCAATCCAATCTACAGCTAAAAGGATATTAAAATGAAGATAAGATGCAAAACACTCTGCACTCTCCTGATCTTGCTCCTGGCCTTTGCCCTGGGCGCAGACTATTACGATGACGTGCAAAATCTCACCGGAAATGAGCTCCTCTACGGACTCAGAACTTTGATCTCAACGAATACTTACTCCAGCTATAGTGGTGCCAAGGTCTTCCTTTTTCAGGACCTCGATAACGATAATGGGCAAGTGACCTGCATTTACACCGGGGAAGTCTATAATGTAGATAGTAACTATTCCGGACAGACCAGCCCAAATACCGAACATACCTTCGCGCAAAGCTGGTTTTCCCCTGCCACGAACGTCAAGAAATCCGATCTCCATCACCTTTTTGTGTGCACTATGAATGTAAACTCCTCTCGGGGCAATCTGCCCTTTGGTAATGTAGCCAGCACCGCCTCTTCCAATGTGTACTATAGCCATACTCCCTTGCAAAGCTACCGGGGTTATGACAATTGGCAGCACATGGTTTTTCAGGTGAATCCGGAATATCGCGGCGATGTGGCCAGAGCCATCCTGTATTTTCATACCCGTTATGGCGATTCGCTGGTTCAAGGGGGTGTAAACATGCTTGACACTTTGATCGCATGGCATTACTCAGATCCTCCGAATGCTGCGGATCTGACCAGAAACACAGAAGTACAAGGCTTTCAGAGCAACCGCAATCCCTTTGTGGACCATCCTGAATATGTGAACCGCGTCTGGTATCCAGAAGTCGCCAATGCAGACGATATTGCGGCTGTACCACTACTTCGGATCGACAATATCTATCCCAATCCCTTTCATGAGCAGGTGAATATCGCCCTGGACGCCAAAGCGGGTGATACGATCAAAGCAGCAGTTTACAACCTCCGGGGTGAAAGAGTGCACAGCCAGGAACTGGGAGCCGGACAGAGACAACTGAGCTGGAATGGCCAGGATTCAAACGGCAAGCAGATGCCTGCGGGAGTATATTTTATCCGCTTTAACACTGCCGATAGCCAGGTAAGCGGGAAGCTGCTCTTGATCCGCTAAGCAAAACCCAAAACATTTCAAGTTCTGGAACACATTGTGCAAGCATAGTGTGTTGTTAAATAGCTGTGTTTCATTTGACTAAAAAGGAGTCTGAAATGCGTAAGATATTTTTGTTAGTGCTTTTTTCGGTAGCAGTGTTGCTCTCCGCCAATCCCCTGGTGGAAAGAGCAATCCAACAGTTTTGGTTTGACGATAGTGGCGAGCTCATGCTGCAATTTGGCAATGAGTGTTTGTCCATGGCTGGCTTTGACTTTACCATCAGCGATGGCGTAAATACGATCACCCCTGTGCTGAATCTGCCAGTTGATTATCAGCTTTACCCCTTTACCATCAATCTGAGTGCACTGATGCCCGTCTCCACCCTCAGCCCTGAATCCGGGCACTTACGGCTGAGCTTTCAAGACCGAATGGTGGAGGAAGTACGCTGGGGAGAAAGCGGGGAGGTAGATCTTTCACCCTTGATAGCCACGCAGAGTATATATCAGTCTAAGGCAATCACCCCTGATCATGAGAGCTCTCACGAACTATGGGCCAAAAGTGATCACCCGGATTTTGTGACAAATTACGACAGCAGCACAAGATCCACTATCACGATATATACAAAATATCCCGATGCCAGTCCTGCCGCAAACATTCCGCTATTCTATCAAAATCTGTGGCCAGCCTGGGCATACAGCGATGCAGAAGGGAAGATAGAACTAAGTGTGCACTCAGCCAAGACGAATTTGCGCATCTTTCAGCCCGGAACCCAAGAGCTGGTCCTGGATGAGACCTTCATCGCCGAACCTGCTGGCTGCTATGTCTATAACGTGATCTTGCAGCCAAGTTCCGTTTCTGATCCACATCAGGAAATGCCTGGAGTAATCCTGAAGCTGAGCCCAAATGTGCTCAAACCCGGGCAGAGTATGCAGCTTGATCTGGGCAAAAGCGAGGCCAGTCCTGATAAATTGCGTCTTTTTGATGTGAAAGGGCGGATCTTGGGAGAATACCCGTTCACAGAGTCCTGGCAGCCTCCACAACTGAATAGCGGGGTATATTTCTTGCAGCTCCTGCAGGGTGATAGTACCTTGGATTCTGCACGATTCATCATGCTGAAATAAAGGCGTTTCTGCTTGCGGATTTTTTCAAGCCCTCCGATGCAGCTATTTGCGCTTTTGCTGATCTGTCTATGGGGACAGTATTGCGCTCCACTGCAGGCGCGGGAAAGCGGGCTCAGCTTTGAGACGGAGCAGCTTGTCTTCACTGTTCGAGATAGTCTTTGGCTCTTTGATGGCGATTTTGGTTTTTATAATAGCGGTACCCAGGAGCTGGAGCAGGCGATCTACTTCCCGGTGCCCGCAAACGAGACGCAAAGCCCGGCTACTAATGTGAACGTGGTGATAGGAGAGCATCAGCAGAGCTTGCCTGTCTTTGGAGCGAGCCCACAGGGGTTCTGGTTTCAGCTCTCTATGCAGCCCCAGAGCTATGAAACAGTCCGCATCCGCTATCAACAGGCATTACAGGCAAATCAGGCTTCTTATGTGCTGCTATCGGCTCTCACCTGGGGAAAGCCGTTGGCTTATGCCAGCTACAGTCTGCATTTGCCCAAAGGCGCGAGGCTCTTGCATTATCCTTTTGAAGATCCGCAGATTAGTGCGCAGGACGGATGGGATATCTACTATTGGGAGTTTTATAAATTTGTGCCAGAGGTTAATTTTGAGGCAACTTGGGAGTATTAGGGTTTTAACGTTTTATCGTTTTAAGGTTTTAACGTTTTGGCGTTGGGCGAACTCTGTTCCGCCCACACAAGATGTTTTGAAAGATGAAAGAGTTGAGGCGGTTTTGAAGCTTTTCGTTGTAGGCGCTACCCAGAGCACCACTACGATATTTATCGGCCAATGCTAAGCAAATCTTGACAAAAATTAAAGGTTTAAAAAGCTTGTTCTATTAGTGGGTGATTAGCTCAGTTGGTTAGAGCGCTACGTTGACATCGTAGAGGTCACTGGTTCGAATCCAGTATCTCCCACCAC
>JAJBAW010000069.1 GCA_020532545.1 Candidatus Cloacimonadota bacterium
CCGCCGGGACAGGCCATGATTTCGATGAAGTGCCAGGGGGATTCACCCTTGGTTTTCAGGCCTTCACGTACTTGGTCCATCACCTTACGGGCATTGCCCAGGCCATGGGCTACGGCCACTCTGAGATCACCGAACCCGGGGATATTCACAGTAGCTTCTTTCACACCTTCCATTCCACGTACAGCCATGATATTCACGTTTTCCAGCTCTTCGCCGGTCACGAGAGTATAGGCCGAACGGATAGCAGCTTCCATCACGCCACCAGTGGCTCCAAAGATGGTTCCTGCACCGGTGTAAAAGCTCATGCCTTCATCCGGTTCTTCTTCAGGAATATTGGCGAAATCGATGCCAGCTTCTTTGATCATGCGCAAAAATTCACGGGTAGTGAGCACATAATCCGTATCCTGATATCCGCTATCGCTGAGTTCAGGGCGGCGGGCTTCGAACTTCTTGGCAGTACAGGGCATGATGGCTACCGAGACGATCTTGGCAGGGTCGATGCCGTGTTCCTGGGCATAGTAAGTTTTGGCCAGCACACCGAACATGCTCATGGGGGATTTTGCCGTGGAAACACAATCCGCGAGATCGGGATAGTAGGTTTCCATGAACTTGATCCAGCCCGGAGAGCAGGAGGTGATGAGCGGGCGTTTACTACCGGATTTCAGGTTGTTCACACACTCTGTGCCTTCTTCCATGATGGTGAGGTCGGCAGTGAAATTGGTATCCATTACGGAATCAAAGCCGATCTTTCGGAGCGCGGCATACATCTTCTTGGGAGTGACGCTACCAAAAGGCATGCCAAATTCTTCACCAAGAGATACGCGGATGGAGGGGGCTTCCTGCACGATCACGTGTTTGTCCGGATCCAGGATAGCATCCCAGACATCGTCCAGCTCACTTCTTTCACGTAAGGCGCCGGTGGGGCAATACACTGTGCACTGACCGCAAGCCACGCAAGGGCTATTGTTCATGCCCATACCGAAAGCAGTGGTGACTTCACTATTGATGCCACGATCGCTATTGGTAAGAGCGTACACGGTTTGCACTTCATTACAGACAGTGATGCAGCGTCCACAGGAGATGCATTTGTTGGGATCTCTGATGATGGATGGGGAGCTGTAGTCCACTTCCTTCATTTCAAGGATGGTAGGCAGAGCATAAGGATCCACACCAAGGTTGTTGGCCAGGGTTTGCAGTTCGCAGTGGTTATTTGCCGCACAGGTGGGGCAGACCACTTCGTGGTTTGAAAGGATCATCTCAACGAGAGTCTTTCTGTAGCTGCGTAATTTCTTGCTGTTTGATGTGATCTTCATTCCTTCTGCGACGGGCGTACAGCAGGCCCGTTTTGGAACTGGGATGCCACTGAGTTCGACCACGCAGACGCCGCAATTTGCCGTAGGTGGCAGATCGGGGTGGTAGCACAGCCGGGGGATATGAATCCCGTGTTTGTCGGCGGCTTCGATAATGGTCATATCGTCAGGTACTTCCAGATGTTGACCATCAATCCAAACGTTGACGTTTTTAGCCATAATTCTATTCCTCTTGTTTATTTTTGAGTTATCGCGATGAATTCATCACGGAAGTTTTCGATAGCACTGCGAATCGCCATGATCGGAGATTGTCCCAGAGCACAGAATGAAGTTTCCAGCATAGTCTCGGCAATAATTTGCATGAGATCTACATCTTCCATCGTACCCTCACCTTTCTTGATCTTGGTGATGAGGCGATAAAGCTGCTGGGTGCCGTTTTTGCAAGGAGCGCATTGACCGCATGATTCATGACGGAAGAAACGCAGGATGCTCCAGAGCATATCGACGATGCTTTGATGTTCGTTCATCACCAGGATAGCGCCACTGCCCAATACAGCAGAGTATTGGTTCAGGCTCACCAGATCCATTTTTACATCCAGGAGTTTTTCGGGAAGGAACACACCGGCTGCACCGCCCACCAGGGCTGCTTTGAATTTGAAGCCTTTTTGCATGCCACCAGCGTATTCGGAGATGATGGTTCTCAGGGTGGTGCCCATATCTACTTCGCACAGACCCGGATAGGCCACATCGCCAAGGATGGTATAGACCTTGGTACCCGTGCACTGCGGGGTTCCGTATTTCTTGTATTCCTGGGCGCCTTGTTTGATGATGAAGGGGACATTGGCCAGGGTCTCCACGTTGTTTACCACCGTGGGAGCCTGCCAGAGGCCTTTAATACCTGGGAAGGGCGGTTTCGAGCGAGGATGGCCGCGGTTTCCTTCCAGGGATTCGATCATAGCGGTTTCTTCTCCACATACATAGGCTCCGGCACCGATCTTGATCTCGATATCCAGATCAAAACCGCTTTCGAAGATGTTTGTGCCGATGATGCCATAATTCCGGCAGTCATCGATCGCCTTTTGCAGACGCATGATGCAGAGTTTGTATTCACCGCGGATATAGATATAGGTTTTGGTGGCGCCCACGGCGCGGGCACAGATCATCAGTCCTTCCAGGAGCTGATGAGGGTCACCTTCCATGATCAGACGGTCTTTGAAGGTACCGGGCTCGCCTTCGTCGGCATTTACCACCACGTATTTTTGCTCGGCCTGAAGGGGAGCGGTAAAGCCCCACTTTATGCCAGCCGGGAATCCAGCTCCACCACGTCCACGCAGGCCCGATTCTTTCACCTCTTCGATGATGTCTTTGGGCTGCATTTTGGTGAGGGCTTTTTCCCAGGCTTCATAACCGCCGGTGCCGATGTAATCGTCTATGCTTTCCGGATCGATGATACCGGAATTGCGCAGCACGATGCGGCTGGCGTAGTTAAACTTGGGACTGAATTTGCCGGCGGATTCGAGCATCAGGCTGGCTACCGGACGGCCTTTGAGGAGGTGCTCCTCGACCAGTACCGGGATATCAGTTTCTTTCAGATTCTCGTAATTGACGTTATCAGGATACACAGTGAGGCAGATGCCTTTGCCAAAAAAGCCAAGAGGACCGGTTTCCAGAAGGTTGATTTCGTCTGAAAGGCCGGCTTTACTGAGCTGGGCTCTTAAGGCTTTGACAAAGCTCTCTACTCCTGCAGCCAGAGAAGTTTCGCTGATGCCGATCAGCACATGGGAACGATAGTATTTCATCAGTTCCTCCCTCTGATCTTATCGATGATGTCTTCCACTTTCTCTTCAGAAAGATCTCCATACACATCATCGTTGATCATCATCACCGGAGCATTTCCGCACACACCAAGGCAGGCACACAGTTCCAGGGTAAATTTCCCGTCTTTTGTGGTATCGCCTACGCTGACATCCAGGATTGATTTCAGCTTCCGCAGAATATTGGCAGAACCCTTGATGTAACAAGGGGGCGATTCGCAGAGGCGAATAATATTCTTGCCGCGGGGGGTAGTGGAATACATGGAGTAGAATGTAAGTACTCCATAGATATGGTTTTCCGGCAGCTTGAGGTATTCAGATATCTCATGCACCGCTTCAGCAGAAATATAATGCTGAGGGTGAGCATCTTGAATCTCATGCAGGATGTAGATCAGGTTATCCTTGTTTGGGGCGTATTTTACGCAGATTTCTTTGTACATATTCTCCCCTTATAAGTCTTCATACCGATTCACGGCTTTGCCTAGCTCAGATCTGTGAGCCACAGTGTCAGGATGCATTCCTGGTTCTTTTTCGATCGCCTTGACCGGGCATACATCATAGCAGTTTCCACATTTGATACAATCCACCTGGTGGATGATGTACTTTTCTTCGCGGGAACCGGTAATGCATTTCACGGGGCAATTGCGGGCGCAAAGTGAGCAGCCTATGCATCTGTCTTTATCTATTTGGTAGTGCATCAGGTCTTTGCAGACCTTGGTTGCGCAGCTACGATCTCTGATGTGCGCTTCATATTCATCCCTGAAATAGCGGATGGTGGAAAGCACAGGATTGGGAGCGGTCTGCCCCAGTCCACACAGGGAAAGCTTGCTGATGGATTCGCCCAAACGCTGCAATTCCTCGATATCGCCTTCGCGGCCAAAGCCGGAGGTGATGCGCTCCAGGATTGCCAGCATTTGTTTGAGACCAATGCGGCAGGGGGAGCATTTCCCGCAGGATTCCTCCACGCAGAAGTCCATAAAGAACTTTGCCACATTTACCATGCACTTTTCTTCGTTCATCACGATCACGCCACCGGAGCCCATCATGGATCCGCGTTCTTTCAGGCTTTCATAATCCACGCCAGTATCCAGATGTTCCACGGTCAGACAGCCACCGGAGGGTCCTCCGAGCTGTACGGCCTTGAACTTGTGATCACCGATCATGCCACCGCCCACGTCGAAGATGAGTTCGCGCAGGGTGGTACCCATGGGCACTTCTACCAGTCCGGTATTCCGTACGTCTCCGGTCAAGGCAAAGACCTTGGTGCCGGGAGATTTCTCGGTTCCCATGCTGGCAAACCACTTTGCTCCCTTACGGAAGATGGTGGGGATATTGCCGAAGGTTTCCACATTGTTTACCACGGTGGGCATGCCCCAGAGGCCCTGCACAGCAGGATAGGGAGGCTTGGGAGTGGGATTGCCGCGTTCGCCTTCGATGGAGTGGATCAGAGCGGTCTCTTCTCCACAGACAAAGGCGCCGGCTCCGGTGCGTACTTCGGCATCGAAGCAGAAACCGGAATCGAAGATATTTTCACCCATGAGGCCCATTTCTTTGGCTTGGGCGATGGCCATTTTGATGCGTTTGATAGCCAGGGGGTATTCGGCACGGATATAAAAGAATCCCATGTTGGCACCCATGGCATATGCGCCGATCATCATGCCTTCCAGAATGCGATGGGGATCGCCTTCCAGGATGGAGCGGTCCATAAAGGCACCGGGGTCTCCTTCGTCGGCATTACAAATGATGTATTTCTCAGCGCCTTTGTTATCGTGCACCATCTGCCACTTGATGTAGGTGGGGAATCCACCACCGCCACGGCCGCGCAGGCCGGAGGCTTTCATTTCGTTGATCACATCTTGGGGCGACATTTCTGTCAGAACTTTTCCCAAGGCTTCGTAGCCGCCTGTAGCGATGTACTCATCCAAAGATTCAGGATTGATGTAGCCGCAGTTTTCCAAGGCTACTTTAATCTGTTTCTGGTAGAAAGGCACATCTTTTTGTATAGAGAAGGTTTTCTCTTCATTTTGTAGCATCAGACGGGTTACTGGGCGTCCTTTGATAAAATGCTCACTTACGATTTCTTCTACATCTTCCGGGGTCACATGTTGGTAAAAGATGCCTTCGGGATAGATCACCATTACAGGACCGTAGTCGCAGGGACCCATACACCCGGTTTCGATGATGTTTACTTCGTTTGTGGCTTTGTGCTCTCTCAGCACTTCGTGAAAGCGTTCCTTAATCTTCAGGGCGCCGGCCGAAATACAGCCGGATCCACAGCAGATCAGGAGGTCAATATGTTTCAGAGACATTTATATCCTCCTATCTTTAGTCGCCTGTCGCGACAACATAATCGGAGACAATTCTGCCATTTACGATGTGCTCGACTACTACCTTTTTAACCTTGTCTGGATTCATATTTCCATATGTCACTTTTGGTTTGCCCTCTTCGATGAGGTCCACCACCGGTTCCATTGAAGAAAGTCCTTTTTCGCCCGTTTGAGTTACCAAGACGTCGCTAAGGTTTCTTGCTGCAATCTCTTCCAAGAAAGTTTTCATGACTTCCCGTGCGCCCATCGCGATCCCGGATGTTCCCATCCCGACCGAGATTTTAATGCGTACGTTGCCGCCACGAAGTTTCATATCTTCCTGGGCTTTTTCACGGATTTTTTTTAGGTCTGCCAGTGTTTTCATCAGACATCCTCCATGTTTGTATTTTGTATTCCTTCAAATAATGATTGATCGATGTATTCGATTACATCGGGATATGTAAGTGGGATATCACCCAGTTCTTCGCGAATAGCTTTGGTATCCAGATAAAAGCATTGCTCTTTGGCCTTGTCGCGGTAGATTAAATGAACACAGTAATCTACATCGGTATGACCAATGATCACGTTTAAAAGCGTGTCCTTGAGATTTCCCAGAGGCATTCTATCGATATGATCCAGAGTGAAATCCACAGTGAGCACTGTACCAAAGCCAGGTTCGCTGGCCATTTTGAATGTGCCGCCTACCATTTCTGCGTTTTGCTTGAATAGCGGGATGCCCAGCCCTACTTTCTTTTCACGCTGCAATTTTGAAGTGTAAAAAGGATCTTGGGCTTTTTCCAGAGTGTGCGAATCCATGCCTATGCCATCGTCTTCCACGATGATGCGCAGGCGATTCTTTTGCACATTATTGATTACGCGCACCTTGATATTTTTGGCTTCCGCTCGCACGGAATTCTCAATGATATCCAGCAGGTGCAAAGAAATGTCTTGCATCTATTTACTCGTACCGATCCAGAATTTCTTTTACTTTGTCTTTGGTATCGATGCGGCCAAAGGCGTCTTCGCCGATCACAAATACAGGGGCCAGTGAGCAAGCGCCCACACAGCGAACCGCACTCATGGTAAAGAGGCCGTCTTCTGTGGTTTCACCGATTCCTACGCCCAGATAATCCGAGATCATCTGCACCAGTTTCGGTGCGCCTTTTACGAAACATGCCGTTCCCATGCATACATTAAGGGTGAATTTACCACGAGGTTTCATGGTAAAGAAGTTGTAAAAAGTAACTACGCCATAAATTTTACTGGCGGGGATGTTCATTTTCTCTGCGATAAATTCCTGCACTTCGATGGGCAGGTAACCAAATAGTTCCTGCGCGATGCGCAAAACCTCGATCAGCGGATTACGCAGATCTTTTCTTTCTTCGATTGCTTCAGCCAAGGTGTCATAGACCCGGGACTGATCTTGAGCTACGGAAGCCATAACTCCTCCTTGTTTCTCTTTCATTATCGTGTATCATTATCTATATAGCGGCCGTCGATCTTGCGGGCGGCCAACAAAATTTCATGTGCAGTGGGCGCTTGCACTCTTATAATGCAAGAACCGAGCCCAATATCTGCCAGATAGTGAGCATCACTAGCTCTAATGAAAGCTTTAACTGCCAGCTCAGGATGCTGAGCAAGGTATCGCGGCAGGTCCAGCCTGGCCGTGATCCCCAGAATCTCAAAATCCGGGCTGGGCGGTAAAAAGCCCAATTGGGAAATGATACTGTTTACATCAGCATCGATATGTGCCGGCACCACGAGGCCGCCAAAGGCAGATACCCGCTGTGTAGCAGTAGCCAAATCCCATAAGGATGAATTTATCAAAGCTCTGGATTCCACTCTCAAAATGTTCTCATTTTCGTCAATGATTACTTGGTCTCCAAAGAAATCCGGGTCGTTCTCGAGCGGCAATAGCGAGTCATATAGCTCCTTATCAAAGGCTTCAGCCTTGCTGGAATCATCAAAATAGGCCAGCAGATGGATCTCTTCCACAGTCTGGATTTCCACCCCCCAGCTAAAGCTCAATCCGGCTTTTTTGGCCACCGCCTCATAGGCGGGACAGTTCCCCATACTATTATGATCTGTAATGGCGAACCACTGGACACTCAGTTCCTTGAGTCTTTTCACCAGTGCCGATGGGGACATTTCCAATCCCCCACACGGAGATAACACACTATGTATATGCAGGTCAGCACGAAAGCTCTGCATTATCGATTCGGATTACTTTCCCAAAAGCTTGTACAGGGTTCCGGCCAGATCGAAGGTCTCAAGTTTGCTGCTAATCAGGCAGATGCTCTCTTCCAGAGCTTTGTCGCAGACCGCAGCATCAGGCGCGTGTCCTTTGGCAAAGATAATGGCGGGAATCCCCGTCATGGAAGCCACTGCGATCACGTTCAGGTGTTTCATGATGGTGATCCAGACCTGTTCCGGTTTGGCAGAACCCATCACATCACTCAGCATATCACTCACATAAGCGCCGGAAATCTCAATCTCATCCGGATCCAGAGCCGGAGTGTGATTTTCCCCCTTGATGGCAGCAATGTACTCAGATAGTTTTATCATCTTTATATCCTTTTTCGTTTTATTTATCATCATCCCCATCCGGATTGCCGCGTCTCAGTACCAGGCAGTCGTCGATCGAGGCCTTGCCCAAAACAATATCTTCGGCCAGGGCATAACAGGTGGGAGAGCCACAGGCACTGCAATTCAGGCCCGGAAGCATGGTGAGGAATTCATTGATTTTCTTCATCTTTTGAATGGCTTTCTTGATATCTTTATCGAGCTCCATGATCGGGCGTGGGGCCAGCGGTGAAACCGTAAATTCTCCTTGATCGTAGAGCTCCTGGAGCTCTTCCACATGGATTTCGTTGTTGGTGCCTTCTTTGCTCATTTTCTTGATGCGGCTCATGGCCACAAAGGGATTTTCCACATTCAGGCATCCGCCCACACAGCCATTGGTGCAGGTTCTCAGCACCACATAATCGTATTGATCCAGATAGTGATCCTCGATCTTGGAGAGGATGTCCATCACGTTTTCCACTCCATTTACAGAGAGCGCCCGGATGTCGTCTGTATCCACCAGATCAGCCTGCACGCCAGATAGCGCCCAAGTGAGCCCTTGGGGGTAAGTATCGATATCCACCGGGTGATTCTGGATATCTTTGAGGATCTCACGCACCCGGCCATAGATCATGCCTGTGGAAAAGGCACCGTCTTGCAGATGTTTGTATGCACCTTCCGGCTGATGGACAGCAGTCACATGAGCCACGCAGGGCACGATCAGAAAGATGCCGATTTCTTCATCTTTCAGATTGTGCTCTCTGGCGATTTTATCGCGTAGATAGCGGGTGAGAATGCTCATCGGGGCTTCCTGATGCAAAAGATTGGGAAGCAGGGAAGGGTATTTTACCTGGATGAGACGCACCACAGCCGGGCAATTGCTGCCCAAAATTGGCCTTTTATCCCGGTTTTCCCGGATATAATCTCTGATGATGGAGATCATGAAATCCGTAACCATCGCTTCTTCTGCCACTTCGTCAAAACCTAGCTGCAGCACAGCCTGCTTGGCTGCGGCATAGCTTACGTCTTCGGTGAATTGACCAAAGAAACTGGAGGAAATGATCACCACCTTGTATTTGTAATTATTTATGATGTCAAGGGGATCGCTGGATGGGATGATGGCGTGAAACTCACAAACATCCATGCAATTCCCACAGTCCACACAGCGATAGGGGTCTATATCTGCTTTACGATCCCTCACCCGGATGGCTTCGGTGGGGCAGACGCGCACGCAGGCTGTGCAGCCTGTGCAGTTGTCTTCCAGGATCTGGATGGCGTGAAAGTAGGGACTATCTTTCTTATTCAAAGCGCCCTGCGAAATAGATGAGAAACTCCAGCTTGGTGCGGCCGCCAGCCACGGAAACCAAACGCATGGCGTCACTATTCTTTTTGATATTGGGCAGCCCCAAGCCTGCACCAAAACCCAGCTCGCGCACCAGATCATCTGCGGTGGAAAATCCGGGGGTCATGGCTTGCTCGATATTGGCAATGCCCGGCCCTTCATCTTCAAAACGCACATGGATGAGATCGTCGTACACGGTGCCGTACATGATGCCACCTTTGGAATGGGCTGCTACATTGATCTCGGCTTCGTAGGAGGCCACGGCGATTCTTCTGAGCACTACGGAATCCACACCCAGGCGTTTCAGCAAATTTTTGAGCTCGCTGGAGCCCTTGCCTGCGGTATTGAAATCCTTTTCAGGAATGGCAAACTCTGTCTTAACCTCTGCTAGGGGAGCATGTTCCTCGAACTGGCGCACTGCATCCTCAAAGCCTTCGGCTACATAACAATATTCTGGCATTTCTCTAAATCTTACAACTGCGGAGACCCGCATTAAAAAGCAAGCCACTGCACCGATAAAGGGTAAACTTGGTAGTGATGATCGGCAGACCCCGTTCCTGCGCCATGTCGATCACATCTTGCAGAGGCTTTTTGCCCCGCACAAATACTATGGCAGTAAGATCGATCATATCGCTGAGACGGATTACTTGGTTGTTGGTAAGACCGGTGAGGAGCAGGGTGGGCTCTTTGGTGCACATCAAGATGTCGGATATCATGTCCGAGGCAAAAGCACAGGGTACTTCCCTATCCAAGTCCGCTTCAGGAAAGAGCACTTCCCCTTCCAGCAATGTGACGAGATCACTAAGTATCATTCATATTCACCTTGTAATTATTACTATAATCCACAGTTTGAGAAGCTCTCATATCAGTCAAGAAAAAAGTTAAATCTAATTGAGAATGGAGAATGGAGGATTGAGAATTGGCGTGCTGGATTCGATGCGTCTCGCATCGAGAAAAGCTGGGTTTGATGGAAAATTGAGGATGGAGAATTGAGAATTGCTGCGCCGGAACTGGATTCAATACGTCCCTATCGTTAAAACCCCAAAACGCTAGAACGCTACAACCTTCATAGAATCTGCCTCCTCTCTCCTTTGCCGTCGTGGAGATGTCGTGGAGATAGCAGGAATAAACCCTCTTATCTCCCCGACATCTTCACGGTGGCCTATGCAGGAAGGAAAGACAAGGCAGGCTTAATTCAGCATTACTGGAAAAAGTAGAATTGACGCACCAGCCTGGAAGCGTGCCTATCGTTAAAACACTAAAACGCTAAAACGCTAAAACGCTAAAACCCCCAAATCCAATCAATCCGGCAGATCTGCGTTCTCTTGATCAAGATACCTTGCGCAAAGGCATAAAAAAAGGGGGGAATAATCTCCCCCCTCGTTTATGACTTGATAGGATTTATCTCAGTCTGTAGGTAGCTCCGATAAAGAAAGTGATGTCCAAATCGTCGTTAAGGACTTCATTTTCGCTTGCCTTATAACCGTCATCAAGCAAGTGGAAGCGTAAGGAAGCATTCAAATTGACTTTGTTGGTCAGGTAGTAATAGAATATGGATTCAAGGGTATTATCAATTATTGTGTTCAGCTCGCTGTTACTGGGGATAATCATAGCAGTCGTGAGCTTATTTTCCCAATCCATCATTGAAGAAAGCTCATAGGTAAGAGAAGCTTTGTTCCTGATCACATGGGATAAATCATCGGAAAGAATCGTGGAATAATCCATACGTTCGATGAATTGCAGCTTTTGGGAAATAGGGTAGGCATATTCAGCAGAAACATCTAAAGATGGATCAGAATCGCTGCCATCATAGTTGGAAAGTATATATCCCACTCCGCCGCGCACAGTCCAGCCATATTTACGGCTGCTGAATCTTTGATCCAATACTTCTTGCAATCTGATGATGCCCAAAGCGTGCAGTGAGCCTTCGGGGAGAAGCATTTCATCATTAAAGACAGTTTCCATGTCTTCATACCAGTACTTTTTGTACTCAGTATTGCCGTATTTGCTTTTGTATTCGCCTTGTTTGTCAATTATTTGGGCTAAAGCGATGTAACCTTGTGTAGTGGGTGGGTTTTTGATGACTTCGTATTTGATCAGTTCTTCCACAATCCGTATGGCTTTGGATAAAACTGTGGCATCAATGACTCTGCCATAACCCATTCCTGCACCGATTTTGGCATAAGGATCATCGGCATCATCAAGGAACATGTTCTTACGGTAGCCCAGATCAAGAGCGCCATAACCAAATACATTGGTATTATTTAAATATTTATCAGCATTGGTAGAGGCTGTGATACCATAACCGGTATGAGACTCATCGATTTCATTTGGACCATTGAGTAGTTCCATATTGCCATCAACGCCGACTCTCCAGTTCAGAGGTAAGCTATTGTAATAATGTAAAAAGTTTCCTCCAAACAAACCATTATAGCTTGCCTGATCTTGATTTCCACTTTTAAAGTTAAAATTGCCATTTAAAAAAGCTTCTTGTCCCCATGATGTGGGGATAGTGTAATCTGTAAAATTAACAGATGCCAGAGCTATTGGGATTATTACCAATAGTAAGACCGCAATCTTTTTCATGTTTTTTCTCCTTTCATTTCGCTGCCTTGAGGCAGTTCTTGACTTGTTTAGTGATATAATAAACGGATACAGCAATCTGCCAAGTACATAGTTGCTATTTTCTGTGGAAATGCTCTTATTACAATCCCTTTATTTCCTCTGCCTGCTATATATTTAATGACACAATTGCTTATCTTTCAACAATTTAGTGATGTTTCTCTTTCCACATATTCTGCTTTTAAAAAATATATTTAGCTGGCAGTAAATACATGATAAAATCCTTGTCGCTCGATATGTATCTTAGATATAACACCAGAGCTGAACTCAGTATTTACTCTGCGCAGGCCAAACCCTCGGACACCGTGGCCAGTATTCCTGCCAGGATAATGTGGCTATATTTCTCTCCACCAAGCCCAATCATCATTGTCTCAAAGGCAGTTTCTCCTTACTTCAATCTCCCAATTTGAGGAGCTTCAAGACCTTCCTGCTACCAGTTTGCGGACGGGCAAAATAGATCCCGGAACTCAGACGGTTTCCGGAGGCATCTTTGCCATCCCAGAGGGTGCCATCAGGCTGTGAGAGTAGTGTCCTGACCTTCTGGCCACGCAGATTGTAGATTTCCACAGCAGGGCAAGTGTCTATAGAATCAAACTCCAGCTTTACGGAGCTTTTGAAGGGATTGGGATAAGCTCTCAGGGCAGGTGGAGCGGCTACGGGATCATCTGTAGAGACTGAGATATCGAGCTTCAGGCAAGTTAATGTTAGCGGGCCATCATACGTTTTGTAGATGCCGTAAATGTAGTGATCGCTATTCATGAAACGGAAGTTTTCGCTACGAGGGTCAGTCCAGTCAATGGGGCTGCCCACCACAGGGATCCACTCTTGGTTAACCGTATCTGCAAGCCGGAAATCATGCTGTTCATCAGCGTAATAAATCAATAACAGCTTATCCTGATAAAGGCCCATATACTTGGGAGAACTTGGATCGTTGCTTATCTGTGGAAAGCCAGTGTACAAATCTACATTTCCTTGTCCGTCGTAGCTGTAGATCTCGTAGCTGGAAAAATCTGGAGACGACATCCCGGCCCAGGAATATATGCAGGCGTGCAGATTTCCCGGTAGGGCAAAGCGAAAGTGGTATCCTTCTCCCCACGGATCCATAGGGCCAAAATCAGACCAAGTCTCGAAAGTAAAATTGCCTGAGTCCACACTCATTACCCCGCTGCAATCAGCATCACTACCAGGATAATCATACAGATGCCAATTAGCGTAAAAATGATTCTCATCAAAAGAATAAGTGGGCGAAATTACTTTATTGTATACATTTGTAGGACTTAGATTAAACTGGCTATCCATCAGCATAGCAGGGTTTTGTTCGGGAGTGTCAGCCCATTGCCCTATAGAAATAAGCAGTCTGTCAGTTCCCAATCTTGCTACATGTGGGTAGTGCCCCAGGGGATAGTCATAAACCGGATAAATATCTTCATCCAGATAATTCCAGACCCATAGCTGATCGGGATAATAAAGATCTCCACCTATGAAAGCGAGACTATTATTGAACAGAATATAAGTGGTAAACCGTGGTACCTCAGCCACATTGGGAGTGGAATAGCTGGTGGCATCAGTGCCAGAAACTAATATCAGGATTATTTCCGCACTGTTTACGAAGACAAAGCTGATAGATTTACCCTCATTTGGGATATATCCAGGAATGTAAGGATCTGCAGTATCGACGGGAAGGCTAAATAGCGTCTGCTGAGGCTCGATAAATCCGTCTGCATGAACCCGTC
>JAJBAW010000070.1 GCA_020532545.1 Candidatus Cloacimonadota bacterium
ATCAAGCCTCAGGATGTGCTGAAGTCTGGACAGGAATTGGATGTGAAAATCCTTTCCATCAAAGAAGACAAAGTAGCCTTATCTCTGAAAGCCCTGCAGGATAACCCCTTTATCTCCGCGATGAGCGAGATCAAGGAAGGCGATGAAGTGAATTGCCGCGTCCTGCGTTTGCACAATTTTGGCGCTTTTGCCGAGCTCAAACCCGGAGTCGAAGGACTGATCCCCGTTTCCGAGATGAGCCGCAGCCGCAATATTGCTCACCCTCGTGAAATCCTCAAAGAAGGAGATTACGTGCAGGTGCAGATCCTCAGAATAGACTCTGATACCCAGAAGATCTCCCTCTCCCTGAAAGCTTTACAGCCGGATCCCTGGGACAATATCTCCGATCTCATCAAGATCGAAGAGCCCTTCGAAGGAATCGTGGAATCTTCTACAAACTTCGGCCTATTCGTTACTGTAAACAAAGGCATCACCGGTCTGTTACCGCGCTCCAGAATGCGCTCTACCGATGATTTCAAGAGTGGTGACACGATCCAATTGATGGTTACCGCCATCGATCGCGAAAGTCGTCGCATTACTTTGGATTACACAGACCGCACTCCGGAAGAAATTGCCGCAGCCAGCCGTCCGCGTTCGCAAGATCGTGGTGGTAGTGGTGGTGGCTCCAGAGATTCCGGCAGCAGCCGTGATGGCGGATATCGCGATCGTGACCGTGATGGTTACAGTGGCGGTGGACGTCGTGGTGGTGGCGGACGTCGTGACGAAGAATGGCGCAAATATGCCAATGAAAAGAGCGCTGTGGTCGAGGACAATCCCTTTAAAGACCTGTAGAATATAATGTCCGAAAATCAATTTATCAAGCTCCGTAAAGAGAAGCTGGCTAAGATTCGTGCCCTAGGCATCGATCCTTACCCAGTGAAAAGCGAACGTAGCCACAAGATTGCCGAGATTTTAGCCAAAAAAGATGACTTTGTGGAAGATGCCACAACAGTCACTTTGGCAGGCCGTCTGGTGGCTATGCGTCGTCAGGGCAAGATCGGCTTTGGCAATATCGAAGATGATAGCGGCAAAATCCAGCTTTACGTCTCCAAAGCAGAATTGGGCGAGGAGAACTACGAACTCTTCAAGCTCTGTGATGCCGGAGACTTTGTGCAGGCCACAGGAATCCCCTTCTACACCAATACAGGTGAATACTCCCTGAGATGCTCCTTCATCAAGCTTTTGACGAAGAACATCCGTCCTCTGCCCACGGTGAAAGAGAAGATCGAAGATGGCAAAACCATCCGTTACGATGAATTCTCCGATATCGAGCTGCGCTATCGTAAGCGCTATCTGGACCTTCTGCTGAATCCTGATCATCGCAAAGTCTTTGCCACCAGATCGCGGATCATCTCCGCCATCCGCAAATTCCTGGATGAACGGGATTATATCGAAGTGGAAACCCCAATCCTGCAAAGTCTGTATGGCGGGGCAAATGCCCGGCCTTTCATCACCCACCACAATACCCTGAATGTGGATCTGTACCTCAGAATCGCAGTAGAACTGTATCTGAAGCGTCTGATCGTGGGTGGATTTGAACGGGTTTATGAGATCGGGAAGAACTTCCGCAATGAAGGCATGGACCGCACGCACAATCCGGAATTCACCATGCTGGAATCCTACGAAGCCTATTCAGATTTGGTGGGCATGATGGATTTGGTAGAGTCCCTGGTCAAACATCTGGCCACAGACGTGATCGGTAAAGATAGCTATCTCTATCATGGTCATGAAGTAAAGCTCACTGGCCCTTGGCGCCGGGTTGCCATGGCAGACCTGGTAGAGGAAGCCACCGGCCTCGATGTGATGCAGGCCGCGGTTGAAGAATTGGTGGCTTTCTGTAAAAAGCATGAACTGGAGATTCCAGCGGGCAGCGCCAAGGGCAAGCTCATTGCGATCATCTATGAACACTTTGTAGAGCACACCCTCATTCAGCCTACCTTTGTCTGCGATTTTCCCAAGGAGATTTCCCCGCTGGCCAAAGCCAAGCCCGGCAATCCCCTCTTGGCAGACCGCTTTGAATTGATCATTGCCGGAGGCGAATTTGCCAATGCTTTTAGCGAACTCAACGATCCCCTGGATCAGCGCGAACGCCTCGAAGCTCAGGCCAGACTCCGCGAAATGGGCGATGACGAAGCCAATGTGGTGGACGAAGACTTTCTCGAAGCTCTCGAATATGGCATGCCACCAATGGGAGGGCAGGGCATCGGCATCGACCGCCTGGTAATGCTGCTCACCGAGAATGACTCCATCAAAGAAATAATCCTATTTCCCCAAATGAAACCCGGAAACTGATTCCGGGTTTTTTATGCTAAAAGTTCCTGCCTCAGATCTCATTATCCCGAAAAGTGATAGGCAGGGCTTCTCCCACAGAATATCAAGACCATAGCTAGCGGTTTTGAACGCTCTTCACCCAAGATGCGCCCTTTAACAAATATAATCCTTGACCGGATCCACTCAGCCCGAAAACTACCCTATCGATAGCATGAGGATAATTAAAATATGACTATATTACAGATTATAAACTTCTTCGGAGGCCTGGCTCTGTTCATCTTTGGGATGAACAAGATGACCGACAATCTTCAGGCTGTGGCTGGCAGTGAAATGCGCCGCATCATGAAGAAGCTGACCGATACCCGGCTAAAGGGTGTGATCGTAGGCATGTCCGTCACGGCTTTGATCCAGAGCTCCTCCGCTACCACGGTGATGCTAATCGGCTTTGTAAATGCGGGAATCCTGACCCTCAGCCAAGCTGTGGGTGTGATCATGGGAGCCAATATCGGCTCCACCATCACCGCCCAATTGATTGCCTTCAATATCGGTCAATATGCCTTTGCCTTCATCATCATCGGCGTAGTCTTACTACTGATCCGCAGAAGCCGCAAGATGGAGCGCTGGAGCCTGATCATCATTGGCTTTGGCCTGATCTTTATCGGACTGGGCCAGATGACCAATGCCGTGGTCCCCTTGCGCGACTCGGAGATAGCGAGAAACTTCCTGGTGCATATTTCTACAAATCCGCTTTTGGGTATTCTGGTAGGGACAGTTTTTACCATGATGATCCAGAGCTCAGCGGCTTCGGTGGGAATCGTCATCGTGCTGGCTACCAATGGCTTGATACCTTTTGAAGGTGCCCTGTATCTGGTTTTTGGAGATAATATCGGCACCACCATCACCGCTTGGATGGCTTCAGTGGGCTCAAATTATGCCGCCCGCAGAGTAGCCTTGGTACACACTTTGTTCAATTCCTTTGGCACCATTCTCTTTGGTATTTTGACCTATCTGGGAGTGTACACTTTGATCATCAACCGCATCACCCCGGGGGATGTATTTGCGGGTGAGAACCTGGCACGCCACATTGCCAATGGCCATACCTTTTTCAACATTTTCAATACCATGATCTGCCTGCCCTTTGCGGGACTCTTTGCCAAGGCAGCCATCAAACTCATCCCCCAGGACAAAACCGATACCATGAGCCTGGGCGAGCCCAAACACTTGGATTATCACTTGATCTCAAACAGTGAGCTCGCGATCGGACAATCTATAAAAGAAATGCGTGAAATGTTGAGATTGGTGCATTTGGGCCTCACCGTGAGCTACGAAGCCTTCAAAGACAAAAGCTACAAAAAGCAGATTCGGGTGAGTCGCATCGAAGCTGCAATTGACCAACTGCAAAGAGAAATCACTTTATATCTGGTGGCGGTAAACGAAAAAACCAATGCCGATGACATTATCCAAAAGATCCCTGCACTTTTGCACACGGTGAACGATATTGAGAAGATTGGCGATTTTACTGAAGAAGTGAACCGCATCCTGAATTATCAGATCACTGCGCAGAAAGTTCCGCTTAGTTTGGAATTTACCAGCATGATCGATGATATGCAGGCCAAAATGATGTTTATGCTGGATCTCGGTTTGGATTATCTGGAAGATATGCAGGATGACCTCAGCTTCAAGATCTTTGAGATGGAAGGACGCATTAACGAGCAACACGCCAACTTGCGCAACAAAATCCTGCTGATGATTCAAAATGGAGAATGCGATGCCGCCGGTGGACTGAATACCATAGATTATCTGGATCAGGTGGAAGTGATAGCGGACAAACTCAAGAATCTGGTGGAAGCCGGAAGTCAGAAGTTTATTTATTCCCGGCTGAAGCAAGAACCTGAAGTAGAGGAATAGATTCGGCTATCTTGCAATCCGAGTGGCAGGGCTTTTCTTGCACTGCCCATGCTGGCTAACATGTGCTCAAGATGTCCTGGAGATAAGAGCGTTTTTCCCTGCTATCTCCACGTCATCTCCACTATATGCTTGCTGCGACAAATGGGATAGGAAGAAAACACCCTGGCATATTTTTGCTATCATCCTGCTGCTATTTTGGATTCAAGGCCTTAGCATGATTTCGATACTGGGGTAGAGTGCACTAGCCATTCGGTCTGAAAGAGTGCTATTAGTTCTTAGCCTTCAGACGGCCTAGTATCTCCTCAAGCAAATCCTGGGGCAGAGAGGTCTCCATGGTGAGCACCAGCAGTTTGTCCCGGAAATCCTGGCTTAATTTTACAAAATCCTTGGTGGTGCAAAGCAAGTAGTCACTATCATCCGCTTCCAAGAGAGCCAGGCTTTTAGCATCCGTAAAGCTATGATGATCCGGGAAAATAAGCTGCTTTTGATAGGGAATACCCAGCATCTGGGCGCTTTTGACAAAAGACTCCGGATGGGCGATGGCACACAGCAGGGTGATCTTTTTGTCCTTCAGCGCTTCCACTGCAATACTTTTGCCTTTGTGCAGGATCTTCCCACTCTGGCTTTTCACCTCATAGACCTTTGCACCAGTAGCAGAGAGCTGCGCCTTGAGTTCTGGATTCTTCTTGCCCCAGGGCTTTTGATGCAAGAGGCAAATGCTTTCCGGTGAGATGGCAGAGAGTCCCTCGCGCAGATATCCCGCTGGCAAGACAAAGCCATTGCCCAACCCCAGTTCAGTGTCAAAGACCACGATGTCGATATCCCGCGCTACTTTCAGATGCTGAAAGGCGTCATCCAGGATCATGATATCCAGATTGGGATATAGCTTCTCAGCCAATTGCATTACCGCTTTCCTCAGTTTACCGCTAAAGACGGGTACATCATCCAATTGCACTGCAGCCATCACCGCTTCATCGCCCGCCACATTAGGCGTAGCCAGCAAACGGTGTCCATCATAGATCAAGGTGGCAGAGTTCTCCAGCATAGACTTGTAGCCCCGGGATGAATATGCTATGCTAAGATTATGCTCAGACAACTCCTTAGCCAGAGCCATGGCGATAGGGCTTTTACCGCTACCGCCCAGGCTGAGATTGCCGATGCTGATGACTTTATAGGGAGGTCGATAGGACTGTTGAAAGAGGTATTTGCGACGCCAACGCATGTATCCGGCATAGATGAGGGAGGCCGGATACAAGCTGTAGCTGAGCCAGGAACGGTTTAATAAATGCTTGGGGACAAAGCTATTGTGCTTCACGTTCGCTGAGTTTTCGGTCCATAAGAGCTACCAATTTCTCCACATCAAAGGGTTTGAAGATCACATCTTTCAGGCCATCCACCTTGGCGCGCACCAAGACATGATTGGGGTCGTAGCCAAAGCCCGTCATCATGATCACGGGGATCTTGGCATCATAATCTTTCACCCGCCAAAATAGCTCATAGCCATCCATATCCGGCATGGCGATATCGGTGAGTACCAGGCTGACCTGGCCGTGCATGATCTTTTGCAGAGCCTTCAGGCCATCTGAAAAGGTGTGAATCTCCCATTCGGGACGCAATTCCTGAATCTCGATCTTTAGGTTTTTGACCAGTTCTTCTTCGTCATCCACAATGCAGATTAGTGTGGTCATGAGAATTCTTTTCCTGTAATGATTTTATAGATCTTGATGTATTTCTCGCGGGTCTTTTGGATGATCTCATCCGGCAGAGTGGGGGCCGGAGGCTGTTTGTTCCAGCCGCTTTGGCTCAGGAAGTCCCGGATATACTGCTTGTCGTAACTCTGGGGGCTAGTCCCGATCTCATAGCTCTCAATATCCCAAAAGCGCGATGAATCCGGTGTGAGACATTCATCGATCAAGATGATCTGACTGCCGATGCTGCCAAATTCAAACTTCGTATCCGCCACCAGGATGCTGGATTTCTTCAGCAGATCGTGGGCATAGTTATACAAAGCCACGGATTTATCCTTCAGTTCCCGGGCGATCCATTCGTCCATGTGGGCCAGCATTTCGCGATAGGAGATGTTCACATCATGGCCTTCGGTAGCCTTGGTGGAAGGGGTGAATAGCGGCTTGGGGAACTTCTGGCTTTGCTGCATATCTTCGGGGATCATCATGCCACCCACGGTGGCGGTGCGCTGATATTCTTTCCAGGCGCTGCCGCTGATGTAGCCGCGTACGATGCACTCAAAAGGAATGACGCGCGTCTTTTTCACCAGCATGGAGCGTCCTTGCAGATACTCTTTGTAGGGATGCAATTCCGCCGGATAATCCTTCACTTCATCAGAAAGAAAGTGGTTCGGGACGATATCCCGGGTCTCTTTGAAGAAGTGCGCCGAGATGCCACTTAGCACCTTGCCCTTATCCGGAATCAGATTTGGAAAGACCACGTCAAAGGCAGAGATGCGATCACTGGTTACGATCAAAAGCTCCTCGCCAAGATCATATATATCACGCACTTTCCCCTGCTGTGAGGATTTCACGATTGAGACTTTCTTCAGCTCATTATGCATTAGCTCGCTCCTTAAAATAGTCATATATTATTTTCATTTCATCGGTTATGCTTAGCGGTATCGCCAGCTTTTCATTGTCCCGGTATTCGGCTTTGTCGATGGGAAAATCGTATATTCTGCCATCCACTGTGGCCTGTGCCAATTGGCCTCGTTCGATCCTGAACTCGTCTGTTTCCCAGTTCAAATCCTTGATCACATACAGGAAATAGAGCCAGTCGCGATAGCCGGACAAGAGTTTGATTTCATCGTCCAAAAGGTCTGCCTTGGCAAATTCCAGATCGTCGTAGTAAGCATCTCTCTCCTTTTGCACCATCTCCAAAATCCCGTTTTGAGGGTGCATAAAGGTCTCTTTGAGCAGAATATCCAGCTTGTCAAGATCGTGTTCCAGTTCAGTCTCCTTGGCTGTGGAAAGCGCCAGACACCAGCCCCGGCAGATCTCCTTGTCGAATTTGTCGCAAGGAAAAGTCCCCGTCTCGCAAAAAGGTAATTTCACGATGCGGGAGAGGCTGTCCAAGAGATCGACCAGGAAAAAGCGGCTCTGGAAAGGGCCGATATACTGCCAATCGTCATTGCTAAACTGCTGGATGCCCACAAAGGGGAAACGGTGGCTATCGAGTCCCAGATAGACGTACTCCGCCCAGGGATAAATGCGATGCTGATAGACAGGATGATGATCCATAGCAAAGCTTTTCAGCTTCGCCAGGGCCTGCATACTGTCCGGCAGGGCGCAATATTCCAGCGTCTTTGCCTGTTCAAAAATCTCGGCTAAAAGCCTGTCTTCTTGTGTCCTTAGCCAGTATCCATGCAGCTTTTTGCCCGCCCCCTTACTGATACCGGCATACAGATATTCTGTGTCGCTTTTCAGCGCATAAAAAACCCAGCCCTGGGGCAAGCTTTTCAGCTCTCTGACAATGTCTTTGCTAATATCTCGGCAGATCATACGTCCATCCTTTTATATCTGCCAATTATGTCAAACAATATTCTATCCTGTGAGCCCGTAGCACTGTCTTCAGACGTTGCGTGAAAGAGATACCTCTGCGTTAAAGAAATGCTTCAGATCTGCTCCCCCTTATTTTTAACCAGTTCTTCTTTTGTCAAAGCCCATGGCTTTGTTCGACACGAGACGTATCGAATCCAGCAGCACCGCCGTCTGAAGACAGCGCTACGTATCCGTCAAATCCCCAAAATCCGCGTCATCTGCGTAATCTGCGTGCCCCCTTATCCCCAAAATCCGCGTCATCTGCGTAATCTGCGTGCCCCCTTATCCCCATCAATCCGTGTGATCTGTGAGATCTGTGAGAGCCCCCTTTTCCCCCCAAAAAACAATTCTCTTGACCAAATTCCCCCTCCCCCTCAGCTTTGCTCTATGAAACTTAATAAGGTAGTATCAATGATAAATATCGAACATCTTTTGCCCTTGGTGGGCAAGCCTTCCCGCTATATAGATCACGAGATCAATGCCGTCCGCAAGGACTTCGCAGCCCATCCCGTACGCCTGCTTTTTGCCTTCCCCGATGTCTATGAACTGGGCATCTCCCATCTGGGCCTGAAAATCCTGTATTCCATCATCAACCGCTTGCCCTACGCCATGGCAGACCGTGTCTATCTGCCCTGGATGGACTTACTGGATCTGCTAAAACAAGAGAACCTTCCCCTCTTTGGCCTGGAAAGCCGCGTCGCAGCCCGGGAGTTTGACGTTCTGGGCATCACCCTGCAGAGCGAACTCACCTTCACCAACGTCCTGGAGCTCATAGAGCGCAGCCACGTCCCCGTCTTTTCCTGTGAACGTGACGCAGACGATCCCATCGTGATGGCCGGCGGACCCTGTGCTACCAATCCTTTGCCCTTGGCACCTTTCATCGATGTCTTCTTTTTTGGCGAAGCAGAGGAAGGCATTGTCCAGATGGCAGAAATCCTGCGGGATATTCCGGATCGAGCTGGCCGGCTTGCTGCCATGGCGCTTTTGGACGGCGTTTGGGTGCCACAGCAGACCAATCCAGATTCACCTTGGGAGATCGAGATTCCGGGGCAAACCATCCGCAGCCAGAAATACTCCGGCTTTCATACCTCCGAGAATCTGCACAGCCCTCAACTGCTGAGCTGGCAACTCGCTACCCACAATCGCTATGTCGCGGAAATCATGCGCGGCTGTTCCCGCGGTTGCCGTTTTTGTCATGCCGGATACTTCTACCGCCCTGTGCGCGAACGCGATCCTAAAGACATCCTGCGCGAGCTTTTGGCCGAAGTGAAAGCCAGTGGCTGGGATGAAGCAGGCCTGGTCTCGCTTTCCTCCAGCGATTACACCTGCATCCGCGAGCTGCTTTTCAGCCTGCTCAGCGAGATGAATACAGACAAAACCCACATCTCACTGCCCTCACTGCGGGTAGATAGCCTGGACGATTCCCTGGTGAGCCTCATGCAAAGCCTGGGACGCGAAGGCCTTACCGTCGCCCCGGAAGCCGGCTCCCAACGCCTGCGGAATGTGATCAACAAAAACCTCTCGGAAGAGGAAATCCTGCGCGGGGTCGAACTCGCTCTGGGTCTCGGTTGGCAAAAGATCAAGCTCTATTTCATGATCGGCCTCCCCAGCGAAACCGATGAAGACATTCAGGCCATCATAGACCTGGTACAGCGCATCAATCTCCTCACCAACAAGCGTATGCAGATCAGCATCACCCTCTCCCCCTTCACGCCAAAACCTTTCACCCCCTTCCAATGGTCACCCATGCTCGCACCGGACTTGCTGCTTCAGCGCGCCCAAGCCATCAAAAGCGCCCTTTTCAAAGCCAAAAATATCCGCGCAAAGTACCATACCATAGAGAATTCCGTGCTCGAAGCCTGCATCACCAGAGGCGATACTGGCATGGCAAAAGTGATCTATACCGCCTGGCAAAATGGTGCTCTGTTTGATGCCTGGCGCGAAAACTGGAATTATAGCCGATGGGAAGGTGCCTTTGAGAAAGCCGGAATCGAGAGTTCCCGCTACCTTTCCGGCTTTGCTATCGATGAACCCCTGCCCTGGGATTTCGTCGATATCGGCGTTTGTAAAGCCTTCCTGCTGCAGGAGTATGAGAAGTCCCTGGCCGAAGAAACCACCGAAGATTGCCGTGAACTCTGCACGTTCTGCGGAGTCTGCGACGATCAGGTGCAGACCGTGAATGCTCCCCAAATGGAGTTGCCACTGGTCGATGCAGAATCCACTCCTAAAGCCGAGCAATTCAACCCCCACGTGCAATTTCGCTATCGCGTGAGCTATCAAAAGACCGGACTTCTGCGCTTCATTTCTCATCTGGATTGGATGCGCATGCTCTTTCGCCGCGTGGCCGTGCTTCAGCTGCCCACCGTATTCACCATGGGCTTTTCCCCCCATCCCAAGGTGAGCCTCTCCCCTCCTCTGCCTGTGGGCATGGAAAGCCTCTGCGAGTATTTTGACATCTCTTTTTATGAAGAGCTGCAGCCCGAGGCCATCGTGCAAGAATTTAGCCACAGCCAGATTCCCGATTTTAAGATCACAAAATGCGAAAAAATAGACAAACACCCCCCTCTGCCCAGCAATGAAAAGCTATTTTTGGAGCTGCCCGAAGAGCTTGTAGCCCATGCCGCTCAGCGCCTGGAAGAATTCGCTTTGGTAGAGGAATTCAGCTATCTGAAGCAAACCGAGAAACGCAGCAAGCGCTATGATCTGAAGCAGATTGTGATTTCATTGCAGCTCCAGGATCAGCAGATCTTCATCGAGAAAAAGCTGGAAAGCCCCTCTTTATATGACCTGCTCTCCGCTGTGCTGGATCTGGATAAGGCTACGCTTTACCATTGCCGCGCTGTGCGCCAGGAATTCGTCTTTTGAGTGAGATTTTCGGGACGATGGCGATCAAGAAACACAAATACCGCCATCCCTCCCCATGAAAACAGCCATCCTCAGCGCCCTGGATCAAGCCCTGAACGCCTTCACCGCCTATCCTGGCTTGCGCCAGGCTTTGGCCGACGAACAGAGCCCCACCCATCTTCTTGCCATCGGCAAAGCCGCCTACCGCATGGCAGAAGTAGCCGCGATGGCCATCCCTTCCGATAAGCTGGCCTCCTGCATCGTCCTCACCAAATACGGATTTTATCCTGAGGATCATCTGGACCGCCCCTTCTCCCCTGTATTATTAGAAGCTGGCCATCCCCTGCCCGATGCTAATTCCCTGAAACACAGCCGCTTTATTCTGGATTGGCTTGAGCAGATTCCGCCCCAAGACCAGCTCATCGTACTACTCTCCGGAGGTACATCCGCCTTATTTGAAGCCCCACGAGACCCAATCTCCCTGCAGGAATTAATTAAGCGAAACGACCTGCTGCTCCGCTCCGGACTTGATATCGCCCAGATCAATCAAGCCCGCCAAGAGCTCTCTCTGGTGAAAGCCGGACAGGCGGCTCATCACTATAAAGGCCAGAAACTGCAGGTATATCTGCTCTCCGATGTGCCGGCAAACGACCCCGCCCTCATCGGCAGCGGCCCCTTTTTCCTCCCCGGGATCGATAATCACACTATCTTAGCAGACAACGCCGCCTTCCTGAGAGCCCTGGCCACCCCACTGCACAAAGCCCTGCCAGATCTCCCACTCCGGCTCGCCAAGCGCTTTGTGGATCTGGAACTTAACAGCTTTGCCAAAGCCCTGGCCCGCTTCGCCACAAAAGCCCAACCCGGAATCTACCTCTGGGGCGGAGAGCTGACCCTGAAGGTGAAGGGCACAGGCCGCGGCGGCCGGCTCAGCCACCTGGCCCTGAATTTTCTGAATGAGATCAAAGACCAGGCCGGCATTAGTTTTATAGCCTTTGCCAGCGATGGTAACGACAACCTGCCAGAGCTCGCCGGCGCCTATGTGGACAGCCAATCCTACCTTGATCTGCAAGCAGAAAACGCCGACATCCCCGCCCTGCTGAGCGCCTTCGATTCCTACCATCCCCTGAAGAAGATCAAGGCCATCATCCCCGCCCACTATACCGGCTGCAATGTGAATGATGTCTTTATCCTGATCAAAACAGCCCGCTCCTGCCCGTAACGCTGGCTTCAGCCGGCCGTTCCGCTGGCTTCAGCCGGCCTGTGCACTAGTTCCATCCAGCCTTTACACCATCTTCACAGCCTGTGCAAAAAGTCTCAAGCAGGTGCCACGGCCAGATAAATCCAGCCTTACCCTCCTCCCCCCCCCTTTTCACCGGACTTGTCTTTCAGCAAGTCAAAAACTCCGGCAAGAATCCAGGCTCCCCCGGGAATTAGTTGACGTCAGTGGTAAAGTCATCTTTTATACGCTGGCTAAAGGTAAGAAGAAATAATAAAGCAATTTGCCACCAGCCCTTATGAATCCAAGCTTTATCCGTGCTTTTTTAATACATATTTCAGAATGGACACGCTTGTTCTTGCTGCACAAAGATCAAGTCAGGCAAATTCACCTTGACAAACTATTAGCCAACATTAGTTTGGTTTTGATCGGGATTTACCTCCCCTCTTTATGTCATTGAATAGACCTTGAGAACAGTTTCTGTTTTGGATAGCAAAGCTGGCCATCACCTGTTTATTTGGCAGCTCTCCATTACATGACCAGAGCTTAGCCGCAAAGCGTGGCCGGGTTCATGATTTTTGTTTTCGAAGCAAGAGGATCTTAACTAAGAAAAGCTGCAAAGCACAAGGAGAGTTCATGCTTTTTTCTGAGCGTGTGCTAGATGCTGCCAAAACCTTAGCCAAAGGATGTTTCGGGCATATTTGCCAAGAGCCCGCAAACGCAGACAGGCCAGTTGCGCTCAGTTCCCCCTTCAAATGCCTACAATATATATCAACCTCATCCCGAAGCATTGCCCGGCACCATAGTGCCCGCACTCTGAGTAATAATCGTCGCACATTATCACCAAAACAGCGGGAAATATGTCTCTGGCAATGCTTCGACTCACCATCCACCCTTCAAAATCAAGAGGATTGCGGCCACCCGGCTGATAGATCCATTCCTATATTCAACCAATATTCACATAATCCAGTTCAAATGGAGAACTTATTATGAAAAAGTTACTGATGATAGCGACTTTGCTGGCTATGATGCTGGCAATGTTCAATATAGCTTTTGCTGATACCGTCCAGGTTGGCACGGGTACTGCTACGAGCAGTTATCTGCCAATACATGGACTTTACAACTACAGCTACACTCAGCAAATCTATACTCAAGCCCAAATCAATCATTCCGGGAACATTGAAAAGATCAGATTCTATTATGTTTCCGGCCCGATTGCCAACAATAAGGACTGGGTCATCTACCTGGGACACACCAGCAAGACGACCTTCAGTTCCGATACGGATTGGGAGCCGCTGGCAAGCCTTACTGAAGTTTTTAACGGTGACGTGAGCAGCTTGGTTCCTTTGGCCAATAACTGGATGGAGATCACCCTCGATACTCCGTTCCCTTACAACAACAGCGATAATCTTATTGTAGCAGTGGATGAGAATGCCTCAGGATATTCAAGCATGAGTTGGGGTGCTTTCACAAGTGGAAGCAATACAGGAATTTACTACTCCGAGGATGGAGCAAATATTAATCCTGCCTCACCTCCATCTGCGAAAGGCAGAGTGGATTCGATAAACAGAATGCAATTTATATTCCCCGCTACTTCCGTTCCTCTGGCACCCACCTTGCTTGCCCCTGCCAATGGTGGAGAATCATTTACCAATGGCAGGCTATCCTGGACTCCCACCTTAGGTGGTGCCGATGCTGCAACCTACGATGTTTACTTTGGCACCTCCTCCACACCTCCCTTGGTGAGCGGCGGAC